>CAJJCK010000223.1 GCA_905182675.1 uncultured Cryomorphaceae bacterium
AATACAACCCCAGCGATTCTTGGCGGGGTAAAAATAAGTGTTCTCTTTAGATAGAAAATATGCCATCATATCAAGAAGCCCCTTGTAAATTGAATTTACAAGGGGCTTCTTGATTTTAATTTATGGCCTAGCGTATTTACTGGATTTCCAGCGCCATGGCTGAGATCAATGTTTCCGTTACTTTCTCAGCGATTGCATACGTGTCTACTCCAGCATGCGTAAATAAATCATCCTTTAGACTCAAACTTGATAAGAGTACATTCAGGTCGATTTTTAGTATAACATGGTCCCCTGGTCTAATTTCTTGCTCGAATATAGCCGTCCGGTAAAGACCATTTGTTCCCGTATGCCAAACTAAAAAATCATCATCTACTCCAATACTACCGGTAGGGTTCACCCTTCCATCGACCTTGACAAACCTATACTTTGATGCCCAAGACCAATACATGGCATTTGCACTAGAAAGAGGATGACTGGTAGGGAACGTTGTAGGATCCATTGAATTCTGAATAGAATCTACACCTAGCCCTAAAGAAAGCATGGATACTTTGCGTGGAAGCGAGATCGTATAATTTAAACTTGAACTATCCGTTGCGTTGATAAACAGAACTTCCTCTGCAAGGGTATTCCCTAAGGTGAGGTTACTGAGGTATAGATGAAACAAATCAAATTGAACTGCAGTATCACTTTTGAAAATCACATCACCAACCAGGTGAGGGACATTATCATAGTTGAGTTGAACCTCGAACGAAACATTCCTATTCTTCGTACCACATGAAGCAACTAAAAAAGAGGAGAATACAAGTAGAATAAACGGCCTCATACCTACAATTTGAAGATAAATTCGCTCTCTAAATTATTTCTCAATATAATGGCTTGAGTTAAATCCGCACTACTCGTTGGGTCAGAAAAAATTTCTGGCATTTGCGAAGGTTGTAAGCCTAGAAATAGTTTATCTACATCTAAGTTGATCACGAAATAAACATCCAGATTAGAACCGACACTAAAGTTTCTTTTTTCAGAGGGATTAATTACGAGGAGCTGTGAAGCAATACGCCAAGTGAACGTGCTCTTTGGGGTAGTGAATACAGTGTCTAGCGCATCAAAGACCCGACCTTCCATTTGGAAGAAACTGTGTCCCAAGTCTGGTCCACCCCAAACAACACCACTCGCTAAGGGGTTTGAAGCCTCTAAATTTTCAGGCGATGTATGTGCCCTAGCGCTGTCTAAACCTATGTGATAGTTCAATCTGCCATTATAAGATCCTGACGGGAGCTGGGCCAGCTTAACCTCAGATGTTGTCAATAAATCAACCATGGTTAGATCACTTTCCGTTCTAGTTGTATCCTGATTATCTTGACTCACGAATTCAGCACCGCTTAGAGTGATGTAGATGTGATCCATTTTAATTATATCACCATTTATTTCAAATACTTTGCTCGTGTCTATAAGATCACCATTGAAGTATTTATAGGCTCTCACGTAAATATTTCTATCATCTAATGCCGTTGGATCTACAATTGGAATAGCCTTCTCACAAGCGGAGAACAACATTCCTAAAACCATACATAAAACTAATTTTCTCATTCTTCTTTTATTTTCAAAAACTCTGGTGCTTGTTCAATAGACACCATTATTTGGTCTAACAAATCATCATTCCCCTTAGAGAAGTCTAAATCTAAAGGATCTTTAAAGGTAATATTTAACAAGTTACCGGTACTCTTCACAAACATACCCGTTTTATCGAATGCTCGACGAAAACCATTGATAACCACGGGAACGACCACTGGATTCAATTCCCTTATCAAATGTACTGTTCCTCTTCTACCTTTAACAAAAGGGCGCGTAGTTCCTTGTGGAAACGTGATGGTCCAACCAGTTTCCATAGCTCTTTTGATATTTTCAATATCCTTTGGATCCACAGACCTGTTGACGTTTTTCCCCGCTTCTCTCCAAGTTCTTTTTATACTAACAGAACCTGCGTACTGCATGAGCTTCGGGAGAATCCCTTTTTTCATGGTCTCAGAGGCAGCGACAAAAAAGATATTCATTTTTGGCCTTAACAATGTAAACAGTGGCACCCTATTGTAAACGCCGTTTTTAGCCGCATTAAATACCTGATACATAGCACTGACATCAGCGAAGTAGGTTTGATGGTTGGAGACGAACAAGACCCCTTTCTCAGGGAGGTCTTTAAGCTTTTCTGCACCGACAATTTGAACACTATTGAGCCTAAAGAATCTATACCATGTGACTAAACCAAACACCGAAATCACACTCCGCTTGATAAGCAAATTGTAACCAAAACTGTCTTTTTTAAATGGGTTGAGTGTCATTGCGAACTATTAGTGAGTGCCCAAAGGTAAAGCTTAGGACAATAGTGCGATCAATTCTGATGTAATGTTAGCAGTTGCTCCCCAAATAATTTCGTCATTCCAATGATAGGCTGGAACGTTCATTTTTCCCATTTTAGTTGAAATCTTGGCTTTACCCTCAAGTTCTCCTGAACAAAGTGCTTCTATTGGAATAGAAAAGGTGTACGCAACCTCCTCTGAATTAGTATTCAGATCTGGCAGGTGTCCCGCGAAGCTAACGTAAGGATAAACCACAAAGTTTGAAGGAGGTATATAGCACTCTGACAGACTTCTTATCACCTCTACATTCTGGTGTTTTAAACCTACCTCCTCCTCAGCCTCACGAAGCGCTGTATGCTTAAAACTACGATCAACAGATTCTTGCTTACCACCGGGGAAACTTACCTGACCTCCATGAGTGCCATTGTAATCAGGCCTCTTCATAAAAAGCAACTCCAGATC
>CAJJCK010000224.1 GCA_905182675.1 uncultured Cryomorphaceae bacterium
ACGGGAGTGCAAATATAGAAGAAAAGCCACTCGTTATACAAGGGTTAAGGCTTTTTTAAATGATTATTTTGAGCTTAGCTGGGCCCTTAATATCGGATCGTTATCTCCAACTCTCTATTGGATTTCAACAGTGAGGCCAACATCAGACATCAGGCGAGCCTTAGATTCTAATTTCTCAAATGAACCAGATAAGACCTGACACTTTCCCTTGTAATGAGTGATCCAAGCGCACTGCTCAGCCTGATCCTCGGAATGCTCGCAAACAGAGCAGAGTACATCTATCACAAAATCGAAGGAATTCTCTTCGTCATTGAATAATATCAAGGAATGCTCCTTCTCAAGCACGGTCTGAGACTCACTTAAAATCTTTTCCTTTGTATCCATGCCTCAAAAGTATTACATATAAGTAGCAATTCTGTGTGTAGCCCCGGTAGTTTTAACCAATGAGTATTAATACTATGATTATTTATTCTACCGCTATTCTTCTATGCCAAACCTGCGTTTGAGTAGCATTACCTTCCCTTTACCGGCGAGATTATACGTGAAAGCCGCCTGTTCTTTTTTAGCGGCAACGCTTCGATCTTTAGATTTTGTTGCGAGAATGGCATCATTAAAAGCATCATCACTGCTTCGAATACTCATGACTATTCCTTTAAAGCTCATATAAATATAATCCGTCCCGTTGTCTAAATAAATAATAAACTCGCTACCCCTGCGGCGTTCCTTAAACTCTATTAGCCCATTTACTTTCGCAAATACAGGTACGTTGTAGATGTTTTGAATTATCGCATCTCCCTCACCAATAAAGCTTTTGTACCGACTGCTGTACTCAAGCTCAACGGAGCTTAGCACAAGACTCTTGCGCATGTCTTTCGGGAATTTACCCTCCACTTCGTGGGTGGCAATATCCTCTAAAAACTTACCTCCACCCTTTTGGCCCATTAACGCATAAATACCTTGACTATATGCTTCATCATCGGATCTCGAGGAACCACTTCCGTCCGCGAATAACTGAGCCACAGCTTCCCATGCGTCTTTATCCAATGGAGCGTCTATGGTCCATACTGCATCTATTGAGATGTCATCCTTATTTAGATCATGACGTACAGCACCTCCCATAGTAGTGGTTACTGCACCTGATTTCTCAAGCACATTTATTTTACCCGTTCCGTACAATTCGCAATCATCGTTATGGAACACCAAGTAGGGATCTGGCAACGTAAAATCTCTCAATTTGTCAACGGTAGTAATCACATAACCATTTTCTTCATGGTCAAAGAATAGCACACCATTAGCCGAGAGCATTTCTATATCAGCACGATCTGCATACTTAGAGAGAAAATTGCTATGTCCCCCTAAGCTATCCTGAGAGATATAGATACCGTTAAAAGTGTTGTCACGTAGCTTCGTTGGATCGTTCTCTGGTAGCTCAATTACGATGTCAGTCGGATCAATGAAACTGGCTATATCATACCACGTCGTCTGTAAATTTCTACACTCATTTTGAATAAGAATAGAACCTTGAAAGAACATAGGTTTTTGATCAGCAATCAGCTTTACGGCGCCTTTGTATCCGAAGTATGGACTTAAGAAAAAATCATCTTTCTCCTCCAGTGTCGCCATGCCAATAGTAGTTCCAGTGGTATCTGGCTTAATACTTTTGAATTTAATTGGCCATGTACTTCCTTCTTCATCGAGATAGTCATACATCCCTATAGCAGAGTAGTTGTATTTACCGCGAATGCGTGTAGTAGCATCGTAAAAAGCATGAAGCTTACTATACCTATTAGCCTGAATAACAGAGCGCTCTAGAGGATCCATATCTGCGTTCATGCGGATCACAACATATCCGCTATCAGGTAGTACACGCGAATCTGCTACTTCGATTTCCGACACCTCAAACGCCTCAAGAACACTTTGTGCTAGCGAAAATCTTGCGTATCCAGCGGTGAAGTCTAGACTGTCCTGAAGCGGGTGCGTACTTACCATATAAGCATCACCTTCAGTATTGTGCTTGATATCTACTGTTGATTTTTTCATGTCCCAAAGTGCATGGTCCATATAGGCTAAGTATTGGTTGGCCGGAAACTCTATGGTACTGTAGGTATCAATTTTATCAAAGATTCCTTCCTGCTTGTCAAAGTCTACCTCAGCAGTTGAACTTAGCATCTGAAAGGCCCATTGCTCGTCAGAAAGACTTGTCTTTACCCTGAAATCTTGATCGGAAGAGACAAAGGAACGGTGAAAGAATTGGTACCCTTCCTCTACACTGTTGTGTTTTGCGGTCGAATAACGCAACTCCCCGGTCCCAAAGAGTCCTTGCATACCATATGTTAATTCACCCTCAGCAATGACATTTTCCGCGCCGTACATATCAAACGGCACTTTTCTACTGCGCGCTTTAATGACATTAGAATAGGGAAGCCAATTGAAGGGGTTGTCCATTCCCGATGAAGATGGATAACCATTCTCCTGCGTATTTTCAGTAATCACAAACGTGCTCGCCCTTCCCGAAGCTTCGTCTGGAAAGAACAAGATATCAGGACTGGTAACCCTACTTTGTAAATAGTTAATGACACCATTTGCATGTAACCCCTGGTTTGACAGGTCCAAGATCCCTGTGTAGCTTCCCTTATTTTTATAGGTTGGTGCACCAGGCATGGTCGTAGAAAACCCAAGGGAGTAATCTGGCATCACACTTAATGGCTGTCTAAAAACAGGAAAGATATCTGCACTATGGAAGGTTGCATCAAATAAAATACCGTCCGTAGTCGTATTATCTAAAGAGTCTATGGTAAAAGGCTCTAAGGCCATGTAAAATCTGGACCTGTCGTAAACTCCATCGTGAATTTTACGATCATCATAATACACATAGGAATTATTCAACGCCTCGAAAATTGGATACTCAGGGTAATATTTACGTGACGATTTATTATCAGGCATATCTATACTCAACTGGCCCTGT
>CAJJCK010000225.1 GCA_905182675.1 uncultured Cryomorphaceae bacterium
TTTCCGGTGTCAGAAGTATTCTATGCTCATTCATCTCCCGCTCTTTAGGAATACCAATATGCAATTGTGCGTCTTTGGTATCTACAGCTAAACGTTCTTCTTGGGTCGCCCAAGAGGTTTCTGACCAACTTATATAATCACTCATGGTTCCATACTATTTCTCGCGTGTCTACATCTGGATAAAACTCTATATTCCTGTGTCCTTCGTTTTGCGATGTGATGTAAACTACTCCTATTCTGTAAGGTAGGAAAGATTGAACATTCCTGCCCCATTCTATCCAGATGGGGCAACCTTCCTCGAGATATTCTTCAAAACCTAGATCGAATGCTTCCTCCTCATTTTCAATTCTGTAGGCATCCACGTGATACAGTTTGCCTTGAGGACCCAGATGTTCATCTATTAAAGAAAATGTAGGTGACGTTCCAGTATCATTACTTCCCCATGTTGAAATGAGCGCATTACACAAAGTCGTCTTTCCACCTCCCATAGGAGCTTCCAAAAGGTTCACATGGTGTACTCTAGCGCGCCAAATCTCAGCCGCTACATCACTTAAATCACCAATAGTTACTGCATCAAAACGCAGTGATTTATTTTCCGTTGAGGACCGCATAAGGGATAATTAACTCTTCTAAAGATACCCCGCCATGTTGATACGTATTGCGGTAGTACTGTACAAAATGATTGAATCGGTTTGGATAGACGTAAAAGAGGTCGTTTAAAGCAAAGATGTATTGATCAGCAATGTGATTTTTAGGGAGGCCGATACTATCTGGATTTTTCACCACCAAGCTATGCTTATTCTGGTAACTCATACCGTTCCCTGTCTTGAACCTTAGATTTGTCGTCAAATCCCGAGTACCGATTACTTTTGATGCTCGGTTTACATTTACAGTGCCATGATCGGTAGTGATCACTACCGTAAAACCTTGCTTAGCAGCCCATTGCATTGCTTTTCTTAGTGGAGAACTATCAAACCAAGTGGCCGTTAATCTTCTGTAAGCACTGTCGTTACTCGCTAATTCTTTGACAACCTCCACATCAGTCCTGGCATGCGAAAGGGTATCCACAAAATTATATACCAACGTCACGACATCAGCTTCTTTATTTTCGTGGATGGAATCTATAAATTTATTAGCACTCCTCAAATTAACCACCTTGTGGTATTTCATTTGCTTACCTCCTAGTCCTAGAGCGTTTAATTGATGTTGGAAAAGCTCCTGTTCAAACTGGTTTTTGCTCCCTTCCTCACTGTCTTCTTTCCAATATTGAGGTAATTCCTTTTTAATATCTCCAGGCATCATTCCTGCAAATAGCGCATTTCTTGCGTACTGTGTTGCTGTAGGAAGTATGCTGCTATAAAGACCTTCATTTTCTATTTTAAAATCGTCTGTGACCTTTGGCTTAATGGCCAACCACTGGTCATACCGCAGGTTATCGACAACGACAAAAAATACTTTTTCACCCTTGCGAATTCTAGGTGCTACGAGATGACCTATAACCTCGTGAGAAAGCATAGGTCTATCCGTGGTCTTGAACCAACTCTCATATTCATTCGACATGAATCGGCAAAACAACTCGTTTGCTTCCTTTTTTTGGTTAGACAAAACGCTTTTTAACCCTTCTTCACTCCCTTGGTCTAATTCCAATTCCCAACGGAGCAGCTGCTTATAAAACGCAGCCCATTCTTTCCAAGTTTTCAGGCCTTGCATTTCCATGGTTAACTTTCCGAAAACCTGCTGATATCCCCTGGTAGTAGCTCTAGTAACCAACTCCTTGCCTTCCAAAATCCTCTTTAAACTCATCAGAACTTGATTTGGATTTACCGGCTTTATGAGGTAATCTTCGATCTTAGAACCAATGGCCATCTCCATAATCTGCTCCTCTTCACTCTTTGTAATCATGACTATGGGCATTTCAGGACGAATAGCTTTCATTTTTTCCAGGGTTTCTAGGCCCGATAATCCTGGCATATTCTCATCAAGAAAAACAGCGTCAAATGGGCGCTCAACTACTAATTCTAGGGCATCTATACCATTGTTACAAGTGTCAAACGTATAACCCTTTCCCTCTAAAAACAGTAAATGTCCTTTGAGCATGTCAATTTCATCATCCACCCATAGAATATTTGGCATAATTGGTCGTTTTAATCTTGTTAAAAGTAATGCGCGCATGCCACGGCTCGCTTGATGTCCTGTAGTATTTTTACGCTGCAGGTAAAACCGAAGAACATTGAGCACGAAGAACAAAATTATTAACGACCCAATCTATGGGTTTATTACGGTTAAGGATCCGCTTATTTATAAGCTGATTGACCATCCCTACTTCCAACGTTTGCGTCGGATATCTCAACTAGGGCTGACTTACTTAGTTTATCCCGGTGCTTACCATACGCGATTCCATCATGCTATTGGTGCGATGCATCTCATGGGAAGAGCTATATATACATTGCGTCAAAAAGGACATGACATTACGACCGAGGAAGAACAAGGCGTGTTGGTTGCCATTCTCTTGCATGACATAGGCCATGGACCATTCTCTCATGCCCTTGAGCACACTTTAATTCCTGGCGTAAGTCATGAAGCATTGAGTCTGAAAATCATGGAAGAACTCAATTCCGAATTCGATGGTTCGCTCACACTGGCTATAGACATATTCACAAACAAGTATCCAAAAACATTTTTACACCAGCTCATTTCATCTCAGTTAGATATGGACCGGTTGGATTATTTACGACGGGATTCATTTTACACAGGAGTGACAGAGGGAAGCGTGAATTCAGAGCGTTTGTTAACCATGTTGAATGTCTGTGATGACCAGCTAGTTGTAGATTCCAAGGGAATTTACAGCGTTGAAAAATTCTTAGTAGCTCGCCGTCTCATGTATTGGCAAGTGTACATGCATAAAACAGTGCTCAGTGCTGAGTTTATGCTCGTTAATATTTTAAAACGAGCAAAATATCTCGCTACTCAGGGTATTGAGCTCCCCGGAACCATCGCCTTAAAACATTTCTTAAACGCTGACTATAGTTGGAGTGACTTTGAGATAAACCCCCAAGTTTTACAAAAATTTCTCTTGCTAGATGATTTTGATGTAATGAGCGCCATAAAGGACTGGGCCTCACATTCTGACGCCATTCTAAGCGATCTAAGCACACGTATCACGCACCGTAAACTATTAAAAATCAGGCTTCAAGAAACTCCATTTGAACAAGGTTTATCACAACGAATGGCAAAAGGGATAAAAGAACAATACGGTTTTGAGAATGGTGAAGAGAAATACATGTTGATCATTGATAAGGTAAAGCACCATGCGTACAATAGTAAAAAGGGTCATATAAATCTGCTTTATAAAGATGGGCGAACTAGTGATATCAGCGAAGCTGCCGATCAAATGACGATTAAGGCACTAAGTGAACCTGTAGAAAGACATTTCATTTGTTTCCCTAGAGAACTTAGAAACTTATTATGAGGCATCCTGCAACAACCCTCTACGACATCGCAGAGAACCTTGGTTTAGATACCCAGGGGGCATGGAAAGATGTCTCTATTACAGGTGTAGCGACATTAGATGATGCCGAAGCAGGTGACCTAAGCTTCCTGGCAAATCGCAAATATGCACATCAAGCCTCACAGACCAAAGCAAGTGTCATTCTTACGGATCATCATAGCAAAATAGATCATCCAAAGGCCATCGTAATACGAGTGACGCAGCCCTATATGGTTCTAGCAAAACATTTGAACCAGATCGAGTCAAATTTTAAAACACCACAGCGCAGCAACAAGTCAGTTCAAATACCTCAAACCGCACAAATTCATGCAAGCGCAATCCTATTGGAAGGTGTTTGTATTGAAGACGACGTTGTGATTGGCGCGCATTCAAAAATAGGTCCAGGAGCCAGAATTCTTGAAGGAAGTATTATAGGCGAACACGTCATTATAGACGCCGGTGCCGTCATAGGTGCAGAAGGTTTTGGATGGGCACCAGATGAAAAAGGACAGTTCCATCGTATTCCACAACTTGGAAATGTGATTTTACATAACCACGTATACATAGGGGCAAATACAACGATCGACAGAGCAGCGCTAGGCTCAACGACAATAGGAGAAGGC
>CAJJCK010000226.1 GCA_905182675.1 uncultured Cryomorphaceae bacterium
CATGATGTTGATGGACTGCGTGTTCTCGTGCATTGTTCGCCTTACGGTTTCTTCTCTGCGCACGCGGCAAATACCTTTGGATTGGCATTCTTAACTAAAAATTGGTTGCCTAAATCATGGTTTCCTATATTGCTTGTTCTAGCGATTATTCAAAGCTTTTCAAGACTTCATTTAGGTGTGCACTACCCACTTGACCTTTTAGCTGGAGCACTTTTCGGCGCAATAGTTGCGCGATTATTACAGAGATTAGACCGACAGTTTTTATGAAAACATATTTAGCTTTTGTCAGTGTGTTTATAGGCGGAGGAATAGGCGCAACATTGCGGTATTACATGAGCACTCTTTTGCGAGAGCAGGGTTTGATGCCTAGTAAGATTCACTGGACGACTTTTTTTATTAATCTATTTGCCAGTATTTTATTGGTGTTTGTAATGAAATGGACTGCAGGAAAGCCTCAAGCGCAGTTGTTGTTTGCTACGGGAATCTGCGGAGGCTGGTCCACTTTCAGCACTTTTAGCTTAGAAACGGTCATTTTATTGCAACAAGGGAAGTGGGTTGAAGCTCTTTCTTATGTGTTACTGAGTGTACTTGTATCCGTACTTGTGGTTTGGGGCTTATATGTAAAGCTTCAGCTTTCTACTAGCCTTTAACGAAATAGTGTCAGATAGCCTTTTTTCTGAATTACCTTATCGTTTTGGCCTTTAGCAAAGACATGCCAAGTATAGACCCCTTCGATAGCCTCCTTGTCGGTGGCTGACCTTCCGTTCCATCCCACAGAAGGATCTAATGTTTCGAACATCACTTCGCCCCACCTGCTGAAAATGGTGAGTGAGAATTCTTTAATTCCAACGGCAGTCACCTTGAATATCTCATTTGTCTCATTACCGTTTGGAGTAAAGGCATTAGGCACGAAGACCAAGGTCTCTGGATTTATTCTGATCATGGCCGTGGTGGTGTCTGGACAATCAAAAGTATTGATGACCACGTGCTCTACCTCAAACCAGCCCGTATCTGAATAGCTGTGATTAAAGGTTTTTAAATTATAGTACAGACTGCCATCCCCCATTGCCGTAATAATGTCATCAGAGGGCGTTGCTGCCAAGTCTGTTATCTCAATGTTAGAGGTGTAAATAGTGGTCGTGTAAGGATCCGCTATAAACGAAGAGGTCGGAGAGGGGTGAACGGTTATGAAATCGTTGTAATCTACGGTGATTGTATCAGTACATCCCTCAATAAAATAAATGGTGAGTGTGAGGTCATAGGTTCCAGGGTTGAAATAGGTATAGACAGGAGCACTGTCGTTACTTAATACACCGTTTCCAAAATCCCAATTATAAATAATTTGTCCATCCGTCACTGTGCTGTCCCAAAACTCTACGGTAAACGGAGCACATCCCACCTGATTTTGAACGGTCACGTCCGTTTCAGGTCTCCTGTAAATGCGCACTGTATCCGTAAATGTATCCTCACACCCCTGTTCTTCTATAGTCAAAGTAACGATCTGATCTCCCCAGGTATTAAAGACAATAGGGGGCGGATTCCATCCTACAAAACCTGTGGTAGAAGCATTAACGCCAAAATCCCATGTGGCTGTTGCCAGCCCACCATTTGAACTTTGGTTTTGAAAAGTGATTAGATTCTCATCAAAACAAACAGGTCCAGAAAAAGAGAATGCTGGATTTACAGGATTATATAGTTCGTAGGTCACCTCTGCTGTGTCCGTGCAAGGCCATCCAGGATTCAATATAAGCTGCACAGTATAGGTTCCTGTGTCCTGAAAGGAATACGTTGGGCTTTGCTGCGTAGAAGATGCGCCGGGATTGTTAGGATCGTTGAAAATCCATAGGTAATCTGTCCCGTTGTATGAACTGTCTGTAAACGTAATAGTGGTACCATTACAAATGGTGTTTGGCTGATAAATTTGTGGCGTTGGATCAGAGACTACATTACTTTGACACGTAGTAACATTAAATTGATAATCACGCCTTAACGTTGATAGTAATACTCCGTTGGAGTCATATTCGGATGCACAAATAGCAAATACATACTGTCCTGTGCCTATAGGGGTTCCACTTAGAATTCCTGATACTGGATTTAGTGATACCTGCGGATTAGAAGGCATAGGGTAAGCTGCTGAGTAAGGAAATACAAAAGGTACGGTAGTGTAAGGCGGTGCACTCGGTGGGTTTGGTGCGGGACTATTTTGAGAACCTCCAGTTAAGGGTTGACACATAGCGTAGTATACGGAGTCACCATCTAGTTCCTGAACTGAAAAATCAATATTCAGGCTATCGTCCTTGCACATGACAATAGGCGGGTCAGATGTGAAACTCGCGGAGCTGTTACAAATGCTATCCTGAGGTGGAATAGTAATGTGGTACGTTGATCCCCAATTCCCAGAGTTAGCGACGTTACTAATAGTTTGGTTCCTGCAGCACCTTTGGTAAACTATGGTATATCCATGTGTACTAGGTGCTAAAACAATATTCGTCGTATACGTAGCACGCTCTGTGCATACGTTTGGAGGTGTTTGAAGACAGGGATTTGCGACAACTGCGGGTATTCCTACGATGGCTCCTCGTGCAATATTAACCGTCTGTACAATAATGTTTTGAGAAGCTCCACCATAGGCGGTCACAGGTGCAGCTTGATCAAACGCCGCTCCTGATGAATTACAATCTCTGTAAACGATCAGACGAATTTGATAAATATTCCCACTGGCGTTTGAACCTACACATTTATAAGAAATCTCTCCACCCACCAAGTGAGCCCCGTAAACAGTAGGGGTAATCAGCAATAGTAAGGCAATCAACAGAGTTTTTCTCATTCTTTAAAAGTACCAATTATTATGCCCTTTATGATGTCGCCTTAAAGGATAAGGTCTCCAAAAGGGAAAACCACCTTAAAGCCATGATCACGGAGCCAATTCTTTGAAGCATTCAAGCGTGTAACCATAACGAAATCTCCTCCCCATCCCCCCAAACTTTTTGCTTGACCGGGGAAACCTGCTAGAATGGTTTCTTTAATTTTTGGAATATTTAAATGTTCACTAATTAGAGTTTCATGTTCAATAATAACCTCTTCTAACTCTACCATTGAACTGGAATGAAGGAAGGCATGGGTGAGGTCATCAAAGCGTTTAATTTGGTGTTGCTGGAAAGGTTTCTTTTCGACCAAATCCAGACTCTCCGAGGTAAGTTGTTTATTGCCGCTGTATACGAACCCAATATCATCGCTAAAATCAAAATTGATTGAAGCGGTTTTTACAACGGGTGTACTCCCATCGAGTTGATAAATTATTGGGGTTTGTGCCGTTGCGCAGGCCAAGTCATAGCCACTGCCTCCATGGGCAACTCTGAATACCGATAGTGCATCTACTTCAGCACATTGTGCTAATAAACTCATGAGTGTGCTCGAAGTACCAAGCCCCCACACCTTGGGGAAATCGAGCGTTGTGGTGAACACGCCAGGTTGGTCTAAAATAGCTGTCTTGCCTCGAATGATATTTAGGTGCTTGATTAAGGTAGATGCCACCTTGAGGTCCGAGGTGTTGATTATTTTAAAATCTAAATCAAACTCTACCCTGAACCAGGTTTTACCATCTTCTCCTTTAGCGTCCCAGCGTATATATTCGTTAGTATCAGACGATATATAGTTGAGTTTTTGGCCGTATTTCGTGGGTACAGCAAGTCCTTGTGCTCCCTGTGTTATTGCGTACTCTGAGGTGAGAAGAAGCTTTCCATGTGCTTTATAATTAACCACCATAAAGATTACTTCTTAACTGTGGGTATAGGCACTCCTCTTACCGCACAGAAGTGGTTAACGACCTCTCTGTGGTGTGGGACCTTGTCCTTAAAGAATGCCGCGATTTCTTGCTTCTCTTCAAGAGTAGCCTCTAGCTGAGTCAGAATATTCATCAGGTGCATTTTCATATGACCCTTTTGGATGCCAGTCGTTACGAGAGCTCTTAGTGCAGCGAAATTTTGAGCAAGTCCACTCACCGCAACAATCCCCATCAACTCGCGAGCATTAGGCTTACCTAACATTTCTAGTGATTTCACGACCAATGGATGAAGTTTAGTCAATCCTCCTACGACCCCAAGTGCTAATGGAATTTCTATCCAGAACGTAAACACATCGTTGTCAATAGTACAATGTGTCAAACTCTTGTATTTTCCGCTTCTTGATGCATAGGTATGACAAGCAGCTTCCACTGCTCTGAAATCATTTCCTGTGGCAATTACGACGGCATCTATACCGTTCATGATTCCTTTGTTATGTGTTGTAGCTCGGTACGGTTCCACATTCGCAATATCGATGGCTCGTTTGAATTTCCGTGCAAATTCTGTAGCTGAAATCCCTTCACTCTCTAGTTGTGCTATGGGGCAACTTACACTAGCTTTTACTATACAATGAGGGGTGTAATTACTCAGGATACGCATTACGACTTCCAGTTTATTCGCTTCAAGTTGAACGTGATCCTTTGCAAATTGCTCTAGTGAGCCAGCCATTACTTCGAGGTTGGAGTTGATGAAATTAGCTCCCATGGAATCGCAGGTTTCGAAACAGACTTCTAGCTGGAAATAATGTGCTAATTGCGGTCTTTTATCCACCAATGTAATGGATGTTATCCCGCCACCACGACTCTCCATATTAGCTGTAAGTTCAGCTGTAACTACCCTTAACTGCTCTTCTAAAAGATGGATGTTATCGAAGAGTGGGGTGGCATCACCTTCATACATGAAATGGACATGACCAATTTTTTCGGTAGAAATCACCTCTACTTTAAATCCTCCACGTTCTTTCCAATAACTCGCGCTTTTTGAAGCAGCAGCTACGACAGAACTTTCCTCTATGGCCATTGGAATAGTATGAAGCTTCCCGTTGATTTCGAAGTTAGGAGCTACGCCATAAGGCATGAAATAATTAGTCATGGTGTTCTCAATGAACTCATCATGCTTTTTCTGAAGATCACCGTCTTCGTGCCAATAGGTTCTAAATACTTTTTGAGCTTCTTCAGAGTCCTCGAAGTTGTTCGTGGTGAGCCATTGTAGTTTGGCTTCTTTAGAAAGTTTTGAGAATCCTTTAATAGGTTCCATCATGGCGCAACGTTTAAGTCAACGAAGTTAACATTCCTGTTTCAAGTTTGTTCCCGTTGTTTTAAGTTCGACTATTAGAATGCCATAGGAACATCAATAAGCAGTAGACGGCTATTTAGATCTTGTGAGTGAATGGAGAGTTCTAATGTCTCCCAGATACCTAAGGCATCTCTTTTCTCTAAGCGCTGTCCATTTATATCGAAGGAACCTTCAAGAACGAAAGCATATATACCGTTGCCTTCTTTTTTTATGGGGTAAACTGTTTCAATGCCTTCGTTAAACGTTCCTATATGGAACCAAGCATCTTGATGTATCCAGACTCCTTGATCACTTGGATTGGGACTCAAAACCTGGTGTAACTTATTAGCCAAATGAAGGTCATTAAGCTCGGTTTGATCGTAACGTGGGGGAATATCTTGAGACCTAGGAAAGATCCAAATCTGTAAAAACTCCACAGCCTGCTCCTTGTTAGCATTGTATTCGCTGTGAAAAATGCCAGTTCCGGCGCTCATTACTTGAATCTCTCCTTCGCGTATCACCGTTTTGTTACCCATGCTGTCCTCATGCTTTAGGTCACCGGAAAGGGGAATAGAAATGATTTCCATATTCTCATGAGGATGCTGGCCAAACCCTTGTCCGCCAGATACCACATCATCATTAAGGACTCTAAGCAAGCCAAAGTTCATCTTTGAGCTGTCATGATAATTTGCGAAGCTGAAGCTGTGTCGGCTGTTGAGCCAGCCGTGATTGGCCTTTCCTCTCTGGGATGAAGGATGAAATACGGTTTTCATGGTGTTTACGTTAAACGTTCGAAAAACAAGGTTCTGTTTAAACGCTAGAAGTTCAATTACCGATTTTTTTGAATTTCCAAGTCGATAGCTCTTTGAACTTGAGCCAATTCTATAGAATGTCTGCCAATCTCTAGAAGTCTTCGTTCTACTTCTTGTTGATTGATTTTTTTACTGTCTTCAGCCACACGATTTAGATGTTCAAGCACATTTTTGGCTTCAAACTTCATGCGATTCAACAATTTGTATTCGTCTTTTTTTAAAGGGTGCATACTACAGGGGGTAAGCAATTTGTTCAAATTTCGAGTAAAATGTATGCCATGAATGGGTTGTAAATTCCAAGTTATGAACACATGAAACCGCTGATATCACTAGTCAATACGCTGTGATACACCAATGTGTATGTGCTTATGACGGGCTTATAAAGGTCTTATCTGACTACTCTACCATGAGCTGATGCGATTTTTTCTGTGTACAGAGCTGCAATATGGCGATCCAGCTGTCTTCTCCAGTGACTATTGAGTTTCACATAGAATTGCACGAAAGTTTGCTTGTTGTTTTCTCTGGATTTTTGAAGAAAATAATATTCCCACTTATTGATGAGGTGAGTGGAGAGATGCTTGCCCTGATACCACTGGTCATTACCCCAAACTTCTTCTATGAAATGGTGGTCGACGTTATGAATGAACATGGACATAGGGTAATAATAATTAAGCTCTGTGATCTCCGTGGCAATCTCGTTTTCCTCTCTTTCCTCCAACTCTTTTTCAATCAGCGTGTCATATTTGCGTGTAATGAACTGATCCATTAAGCGCTGGTCGTTTGTTTCGCTGTGCATGTAGAAATACAGAAAAGTCAACACCGTATTGTCTTTGAAAATCTCTAGATAATCCTCCCATTGGGCTTTATGAAGTTCAGCAGCCAACGTGCCGTCATCATTTTTTTTGTTTCCCCAGATTGCTTCAATGAAAATTGGATTGACATTTTGGGCAAACATTGCAAAAGGGTAGTAGAAGTTTAACTCAGTCATATTCTTTAGGTTACACGGACTCGTTCAGGAAATGGTACTCAATTTGAGTTGAAAATAAATCTCTTGCAATATGGTGTTTGTAACACGCTATAATTCACGTGCTCCCCACTTTTTATTAAGTAGGGTGTTGAAATAAAAAAGCCCCTCAGTAAACTGAAGGGCTTTGATGTGGTGATGGACGGAATCGAACCGCCGACACAAGGATTTTCAATCCTTTGCTCTACCAACTGAGCTACATCACCTCCGTAAGAGGACGGCAAATATAAGCCGCTATTTGAATTACCGAAATACTAAATGCAAAAATATTTGTTTACCTGTAAATACGGGGTATGATGGAAAAGGTATATGGTTTTTTTGTCTCTTGACAACTACTCTTATAACGTCTATAACTTCATTGATAAAGTATTGGTTTCAAATCCAGCGCCTCTTTGATATGCGACGAATAAATTCACTTTACTTATTCGGCTTTGTTAGCTCTTCCATTACGGAGGAGCTTTTTTCGTTTATGCTCTGGCAAGTCCTCTACACCTCATTACTTGACTTATCCCTCCTAATGGTACGGTAATTGATAACTTTCTTATAGTAATGAATCGTTGTATAAATGTACCCTATGAAACTTAAAACTGTTTTTTTTGGAATTATATCAATTTTATTTACCTCTTGCGTAATAGTCTCTCCTGGTACTGTTGGAGTTAAGAGTAAACTGGGTAAACTGAGTAATAAAGTTATTCAACCTGGCCTTGTCGGTGTGAATCCATTCACGACCCGTGTAATTACCGTACCAACGAGAACCGTCAATCTTGAAGTTAGACTAAACTTACCTTCAAAAGAAGGATTGAATGTACTATCGGAGATTTCTATTTTATATCATATCGAGGCTATTCAAGCACCAAATGTGATTCAGACAGTTGGTGAAAACTATGAACAGGTAATGATTCTTAGCATATTTAGGTCAGCAGCAGCGGATGTTTGTTCCCGGTATATGGCAAAGGATATGCATAGCGGTCAAAGAGCTGTAATAGAAGAAGCTATCCGTCAACATATGGATGGCTTATTAATTGATCGCGGATTTGTTATTGAATCAGTGCTTATGAAAAGTATTAGTTTGCCATCAGGTTTATATGATGCTATAGAAAGTAAACTGGAAGCGGAGCAAATTTCGCAACGAATGGAGTTTGAATTAGAACAAGAGCGTCTTGAAGCTAAGCGGAAGAAAATTGAGGCAGAAGGAACCAGAGATGCACAAAAAATATTGGCAGAAGGACTTACAGAAGAAATCATCAAATGGAGAAGTTTAGAAGTTTTTGAGAAGCTCTCAAACTCGCCAAACGCCAAACTTATTTTTACAGATGGAAGCGCTCCTATGTTATTAAACGAGGATTTGAAGTAATTGAATTATTCAAGTCTTTAAGATTTTAGTGCTTTCGGTCATTTGTTCTTTTAGCTGCTTATGTACTTATGGAGTGGTCTTTTAAGCAAAAAATGATTCAAGATGAACGGGATGAGACGATTAATTCCAAATCCTATAAGTTGGATTTTGTGCTTTATAAGCTTTCTTTATTTCTGACTATGAGCAAAATGTCATTTGCCATTTTGATTTAGATCCATTGTCAGGAATTTATTAATTATCGTGTCTTTTGTCCTTCCCATGCTATCTTGCACATGGTAATTTTTACTGATTACATGACTGAAAATAAAGACATTACTTCCAGAGAGACAGGACATCTCCCACTTTTGGTAATCGATAGCGGAAATTCAAAGACTAAAATCGCATTATTTGTTGAGGGTCTGATGACGCTCAACGAGGTTTTTGATACTAGTGATGAAAAATCAATTTTGGCATTTGTCCACGATCACACGGCCAAAGGTTCTATTCAAACATTTGGAGTATCAACAAGCGGACTCTCTGACCTACCATTGTCGGTGCTTGATATACAATGGTTTGATGTCAATTATGCGATGCCGCTGCAAATGGACTACACTTCCCCAGAATCGTTAGGTTCAGATAGATGGGGGCTTGTCAATGCACGTTATTTAGAAACTCAAAAAAACTTCCTCTTAATTACCATGGGTACCTGCGTAACGTATAATGTGGTTAGAAACGGTCGTTT
>CAJJCK010000227.1 GCA_905182675.1 uncultured Cryomorphaceae bacterium
TCCATTTGATAGGTTTTTTTGTCACCAAAACCAGGTGCGCTGTTTAACGCGTCTCTGAAGGGTCCGTATAGGCTTGAGGCATATTTTGCACTGTAAGCTAAAATCCCAGCATTGTGATGACCAGCATCATTAAAGGCACTTCGAATTGCAGCCACTCTTCCATCCATCATATCAGATGGAGCGACCCAGTCAGCTCCAGCAGCAATATGGCTGAGTGCCATGTTCACGAGTGCATCGACTGTTAGGTCGTTTACGATGACTCCATTGACCACTATCCCGTCATGTCCGTAAGTACTATAGGGATCAAGTGCTACATCTGTCATGACTAGAAACTGAGGATAGTGTCTTTTAATATACTTGATAGCGCATTGCATAAGACCGTTTGGATTAGCTGCGTAACCTCCGGTATTATCTTTATGTGTGTCATCTTCCTTAACAAAAAGTAATACCGATTGTATTCCGGCAACTTTTAATTCCTCTAATTCCGTTGATAGTTCATCTAAACTATATCGGTAGTAATCGGGCATAGATCCGATCTCCTCTTTTACACCACTGCCGTGAACAATAAATAGTGGCGCAATAAAGTCATGCGGGTGCAATTGAGATTCTGCAATCAAGTTTCTAGTGGAAGTGAGTGCTCTATTGATCCTCATTCTTCGTTTTAATTGTCCTTTCATAACCAGTTTTTTGGTTTTTTGAGTACTTCTTGGAGTTCCCATTCAGGAGTTCCTTTCTCCAGTATTTGATTATATTCCCAGCGAACAATTGGTGGTAGGGACATGAAAATACTCTCTATTCTTCCGCCAGTTTTCAGTCCAAACAGAGTACCTCGATCATGCAGAAGATTGAACTCAACATATCGTCCTCTTCGAATCTCTTGCCAAACTTTGTTTTCGTGACTATATAAAGTACCACGTCGTTTTTCTACAATCGGTAGATAAGCAGGTAGAAAGGCATTAGCTATTCCATACACAAAAGACTCTAATTCTTCGCCATTCAGTTCCTGAGATGGCTTGATATGGTCAAAGAATATTCCGCCAATACCTCGATATTCTTCACGATGACTGCTATAAAAATAATCATCACACCACAATTTAAATTTTTGATAAAAGCCAGACGAATGTTTATCGCATTCGGATTTAAGTGTCTTGTGAAAATGATGGGCATCTTCTTCGAAAAGATAGTAGGGTGTTAAGTCCATGCCACCGCCAAACCATTGATCAAGAACAGCTCCATGATAATCCGTAACCTGAAAAAACCTAAAATTTGCGTGAGTTGTAGGAATCATCGGATTTTTAGGATGTAAGACTATAGAAATCCCTGTAGCATAAAAATGTTTTGATCCTGCAGGCACTTGATCTTTTAATAGGTCAGGTAAATCACCATGTACTTGAGAAACATTTACTCCTGCTTTTTCAAAAACATCTCCATTAGTTAGTACACGTGACCATCCGCCACCCCCTAAAGGTCTTTTCCAAGTATCCTCTATAAATTTCTCGGTGCCATCAATATGTTCTAAGCGAGTGCAAATCTCTTCCTGCAATGTCCTTACAAAACGGGAAAACCGATCTTTTGGATCAAACGACATAGCCTTTAGTATCTATAGGATTTTGCAGCATCTACAAATGCTCTGGCGCTATCGACACTGGTTTGGGGTAAGACTCCGTGACCAAGATTCACAATATGTCTACCCGGACCGAATTGGTCAATCATTTTTATTGTGGCAATTTTTACAGCATCAGGTTTTGCTAACAGTATTGAAGGGTCTAAATTTCCTTGCAACACTATTTTAGAACCGCAAATTTCTCTAGCAAATGAAGCAGGTGTTGTCCAGCTTAACCCGAGTGCAGCAGCTCCTGTTTCTTGTAGTTCTTTTAGCGCGTACCAAGCTCCTTTAGCGAACAATATAACAGGAGCTCGGTCTTGCATAGCTGCCATAATACGCTGGAGGTAAGGAAGAGAAAATTCAGAATACATTTCAGGACTTAACATCCCACCCCAGCTGTCGAAAATTTGGAGCGCATCGCATCCAGCGTCAACCTGGATGTTCAGATAGTCTATGGTTGCTTCCGTTATTTTATCCAATAGTAACTTTGCTCTAATGGGTTCATTTACAATAAAAGCTTTAGCGATCCCGAAATCTTTAGACCCCTGTCCTTGGACTATATAACAAAGCAATGTCCATGGCGAACCGGCAAATCCGATCAAAGGAACTCTATTGTTTAGTCCTTCCTTAACAGCCTTGATAGCTGGATTAGCGTACTTGAAAAAGTCATGAGTGCCCTCGACGTTTAATCGATTAACCTCAGACTGTGTACGTGCCGTTTCCAATACAGGGCCTTTTCCTGGTATCATATCTACTTTGAGACCTAGGCTTTGAGCGATGACAAGAATATCTGAAAATAATATAGCTGCATCTACACCTATTTGGTCTACTGGCATCACTGTAATTTCTCGAGCAAGATCAGGATTTTGAACACGTTCGAAAAAACTATACTTTTCCTTTAGTTTCATGTAATCAGGTAAATAACGGCCAGCTTGACGCATAAACCAAACTGGAGGTCTCTCTGTCTTTTCCCCAGAAAGGGTTCGTAGAAAAAGATGTTGTTCTATCATTTTTTAGTGGGATTTATTAGTTTTAGGACTTCCGTAAAGGTTGAGATATCTGAGTAGGAAGTATTATGGAACCCGAAAGCTTTGCAGGCTTTGGCAGTAGCTGGACCTATAGTTGCTACTGGAGTTTCACGCGAAATCTTATTGTAACGCAGAATACTTTTAATACCGAGAGGGGAAAAAACAGCTATTGCATCCCACTTTTGTCGAGAAAGCCTGGTAAAAGCAGCGTTGTTTGTGTACGTTATACAGCGTTTTATTTGATGAGACTCCCAGTCAGCTGATGTGTTTTTCGCGCCATAATAAGTAATCGAATTGAGTTGTTTTTCATCTATGTAATTCAAAACCTCGTCACTGCTCGCAAAAGTTTTCAGTACTCCTGTGTACTTAGATTTACGGAGTACTTCATATGCTTTGTTTCCTATGCAAAATCCATATTCTGGTAGCTCTTGAGCCTTTAGTAAAAGTTGTGTTGCTCCAAAGTGACTCCCAACAATAAAAAAGGAGCTTTTATCTACAGAGAAGGTTTTTGGAAGTAAGGTTAAAACATTTATGTCATGAAGCTTTAGCCCCATTAAAAGCCCCTGTTGCCGTTGTTTCGGGGTTATTTCCTTCAGGCAAAGAACATCAATTGGCTGATTTACTTTTATCTCCTGCATAATCTGCTGACCACCGTTCTCAAGAAGAATGTCGGCAAAATATTTTCCTGCAGTTTTCCATTGTTTTGGATTGATTAGTCTTTCTATGCAAACTCGTTTTCCCCCATCCTCGGTTAGAAGTATTCCTTGAAAAAACCACTCCACTCCAATAGTGGTTACCAAAGCTCCAAGTGGCGATGCACATCCTGCCTCCACGTTACTCATAAAGTCTCTTTCGATAAATGTTTTTCGATATGTTTCTCTATGATTCAACGGAGCGAGTAGCTCGTTAAGAGATTTGGATTGTCTTCCTATGACGGCGATTACTCCTTGCGCTGGTGCTGGAATCATCCATGTGAGCAATGTTGCGTTTGACGGAAGTAGATTGAGCCGTTCCAGACCAGGTGCTGATACGATACCGCCACCAGAATTCTTAATTTTATCTAAACGGGTATTCATGTTTCCTCGCAAGTTCTGGACTCTATGATGAGGATACTTACTGAGCCATTGAGCCTTTCTGCGAGGAGATCCTGAGAGTATGGTGATTGGACTGTCAAGATCTAAAGCGTCTTCTCCAGGAACGAATGCGTCGTAATACCCATCTCGAGGTAAGACTGCAAGAAGCTCTAGCCCTTCAGGTAGTGTAGTAGGGTAGTCCTTAAAACTATGAATACCGATGTCAGCGTTACCTGATAAAATACAATCGTCGAGCGCTTTAGTGAAAACCCCAGTTTGACCCAAATTATGAAGTGCCGTATTCTGATCCTTATCTCCTTTGGTGGTAACAGGAACCAATTCTACTGATAACTCAGGGTAATTCCGCTTGAGTTCAGCTATGACGGCATTTGTTTGGTAAAGAGCTAGTTCACTAGTTCTGCTTGCTGTTTTTAAACTGTATTTAATCACGTAACCATTTCTTTAACCGATACATCTGCTTTGGGTCGCGTCTAACTGATTCAAATAGTCGACTCTCTATTTTGGAGCTGAGGCGTTCAATTTGCTCCGGGTCTTTTCTAGCTTTTATCCATTTATCCTCAAGGCTGTCTTGAACTTGCTGAATGAACGGTACTGCTCTTTGAGCGCGCTGTGATTGTCTGAATTTTTCGATGTCTTCTTGGAGTATTAATCTGACCTTAGGTAAGGAATTAACCCTTGAGGATAATTGTTTTTCGATAAAGCTGGAAATATC
>CAJJCK010000228.1 GCA_905182675.1 uncultured Cryomorphaceae bacterium
GGTTGGGACCCGTAATATGGGTACAAACGACCCTTCGGATGCAGGCGTAGTAAATATCAAGGGTACGAATAAGGCGCTTGCAATGAGTGTCGATTGTAACTCGCGCTACGTGCACGCAGACCCGGAAGTTGGTTGTGCTATGGCGGTAGCAGAGGCTGCAAGGAACATCACTTGTTCCGGAGGTATTCCTTCTGCGGTTACGAATTGTTTGAATTTTGGTAATCCATATAATAAAGAAGTGTACTGGCAGTTTGTTGGTTCGATCAAAGGAATGAGCGCTGCCTGTTTAAAGTTTGATACTCCGGTAACAGGAGGAAATGTGAGTTTCTACAATCAAACTCAAATTGGAAATACTATCGAGCCTGTCTTCCCAACACCGACGATAGGTATGATTGGGGTCGTTGAAGACAAGAAGTTGATCACCACACTGAGTTATAAAGATAAAGGCGACTTAATCTTTATGATTGGGTCCAACAGAGATGATATTTCTTCTTCTCAGTATTTGGTGCATATTCATGGTATGGAGGAAAGTTCTACTCCTTATTTCGATCTCGAGGAGGAATATGCCAATCAAAAACAAGTTCAAATGCTTATTCGTGAGAATACTATAAAAAGTGCCCACGATTTAAGTGAAGGTGGTTTATGGATTGGTCTTCTTGAGAAGGGTTTTTCTTCAGGCCTTGGCTTTGATGTAACCTTGCCTGCTGAATATAGAAAGGATGCTGTTCTATTTGGAGAGGCTGCATCTAGAATCTTGGTTACCGTTAGCGAAGAGGGTAAAAACAAATTTATTGACTTGATGATGCTGAATGGTTGCGAATTCGACCTGATTGGTCATGTAACTAAAGGAAACATCAGGGTGGATGACGAAGATTGGGGCACGGTCACTGAGTACAAACATATCTACGACAATGCGCTTGGGGATATTTTAACGAAGTAACCAAGATTTAAAAAATAAAATAAAAGAGAACGGCTTGCACTTAGTGCAGGCCGTTCTCTTTTACATACCGTCCTATACGGTATTCAACACAAAAAGTAGTTGTGGGTAGAATTAAATTCCGAGCTGAACTTATCGGCCAAACAACAGAAACACCGATATTAACTTTTTTATTAATATTAATTATTCCGTTTAATTGAGGTATTACACCTAGGTCCATAAATGATGTAGGTAAGTTTTCCCTGGATTGAAGTATGCCTATCCCAGCTCTAAACTGAGTTCGTAATAAAGCTATGTTAACGGTTCTTAAAACGGAAAGTGCTCTGATATCATTAAAGCTATTATTTGACTTCCAGATTCCTCCTCCGTCACTTAATACCTGCAGCTCTAAATAAAGGTTAGGCCTAATGTCATAGGCTACTTTTACTGCCGTATACTGAATACCTTGACCAATAGAGACATAACTGAATCTATTGGGTTCCATAGATCTATTCTGCTGTCCATAACTATTTGCGGACCAAAAGCTGATAAAAAATAAAATCAAAACGAATTTTGACATGGCATTGGATTTACAACAATGCCTCAAATTAAGCTCTTTTGATCGCTTTTGACTACTTCATAGTCTTTTTTAGTTTTTGCTGGTTTTGTACATGCTACGTATGAAGAAAAGCCGCAACACGAAAAGTATTTGCATGAGCTTCAATAATATCCTTTATCTCAGGACTATAACCGCCACCCATGTTAATAGCTATGGGAACTTGATTTATAAAACACCGCTCAAGCACCAATTTGTCACGCTGTTTACAGCCTGCTAAACTGATATCCATTCTTCCGAGTTTGTCACCACGTAAAATATCAACACCACTTTGATAAAACACAAATTCAGGCTCCACCTTCTCAAAGAGTTTCGCGAGATGGTGGTCAAGTATTCTGAGGTAGTCAGTGTCTCCTATATAGTCCGGGAGGGGGACATCTAAGTCACTCTGCTCTTTATGATAAGGGTAATTTTTTTCTCCGTGCATGGAGAATGTAAAAATTCTTGAATCCTCACGAGCCATCGAAGCTGTGCCATTTCCTTGATGAACATCAAGGTCGATGACTAAAATTTTAGTAATGTCATGATAGTCGATTAATTCGTGAGCCCCGATGATAATGTCATTCAACAGGCAGAATCCCTCACCGCGATCACTGAAGGCGTGGTGTGTTCCTCCTGCGATATTTAAGGAGCACCCGTTTTGAAGGGCGAATTTAACGGAGTCTACAGTTCCTTGGCAAATAGTGCGCTCCCTGTTTACGAGCTCTTGAGATAGTGGAAAACCAATTTTTCGCTGTGCCTTGGGATCCAAAGTGAGTTGGTCTAATTTGTCCCAGTAGCTCTGTTCATGCGAACGCAAGACACGTTCAGTTGAAAGAAGCCCTGGCGCAAAGAAATCACCAGTTTCTAGGGTGCCTTCGTATATAAGTTGCTCTGGAAGCAACGAGTATTTGGCCATAGGGAATCTATGGTTCTCAGATAATGGATGGTGGTAAATCGGAGCCCAAGCGACTTTTAACATGAGCTGTTAACGTAATACGGCTCCTAAACGTTCATTCAGCTGATGTAAAATTCTTTGAATACATTTTTCAACTGCTTTGTCATTCAGTGTTTTTTCAGCGTCTTGAAACGTCATACCGATGGCATAGCTTTTTTTATCAGATGGTAATCGATCTCCTTGATAAACGTCAAATAGAAAAACATTTTTAAGTAGTTTCCGTTCGGTTTGAATAACAACCTCTTGTAGGTCATTGTAGCTCGTATCGTGATCTACAAGCAAAGCTAAATCTCTACGAACAGATGGGAATTTCGGAAGACCCGTGAAAAGTTGCGTCCCCTTAATCAGAGACATGGAGACAATCGTATCCCAATTCAGACTACTGTAAGCGACAGATCCTTTGACATCAAAATGGTGAAGCACTTTAGGGTGAACATTTCCTAGGTAACCAACCGTGGTCTTGCCAACTTTAATGTCTACAAACTCTCCATAAAGACTATGCATAGAGGTGATATAGCTCGCCTTGAGACCAAACCGAATTAAGGTTGCTTCTAGGAGTCCTTTTAATTCGAAAAAGTCATTAGCTACAGTACTATTGGCCCAATGGTGCTCACCGGTATTGCCGGAAATAGCAAGATCAATATGTGACGTTTCAAAATAACCATTAGCGCCCTGTCCATAGGTTTTTCCTCGTTCGAAAAAGCGGAGGCTAGGTTGTTGTCGTTTTTGATTAAAACTAATAGCCTCAAGAGCTCCAAACAGCATTGTTCCTCGCATCACGTTGAGATCTTGGCTTAATGGATTAAGCATTTCTATAAGTGACTCGCTAACTTCTGGTTGGAGTATTTGATAATTCTCACCCTTAGACAGGCTGTTGTTCATGATTTCATAGAAGCCATTTCCGGTCAATTGATTCAAAAATGAATGTTCTAGTTTTTCCGGACGAGGGTCGTGTTTTGCCACGCTTATTCTCATCTGATGAGGTACAGGGATATTATTGAACCCATATATTCTTAGCAGTTCTTCTGCTACATCAACGTCTCTGGTGACATCAACTCTATAGGTTGGGATTTTAACTGTCCAAGCATCTTCTATGACCGAAATTATTTCGAATTCTAGAGCATCTAAAATGTCCTTAGTTTTTTGAATTGGAATTGCCAATCCAATAAGTTTGGAGACTTTGTTATAGGAGAAAGTAAGGACCTGCCTAGGAAAGTCTACCTGTCCTTTATGGTCTATAGTACTCGCAGATGCACCGGTAAACTCGCAGATAAGGTGTGCCGCATAAACGAGGGCTTGTGCTGTCGCATTTGGATCAACACCACGCTCATAACGGTAACTGGCGTCAGAGTTAATGCCGTGACGCTTTGCCATTTTACGTACTCTAACAGAATCGAAATAGGCACCTTCAAGGTATATGGAGCTTGTCTTGTAGTTCACACTACTGTCTTTCCCGCCCATGACCCCAGCTAAGCAAATTGCTTTTTCAGCATCAGCAATAACCAAGTCCTTTTCATTCAGCTCACGATCAACATCATCGAGTGTAGTTAGTCGTTCTCCTTTAAACGCAGAACGTACCCTTACTTTTTGACCACTTAGCTTACTGGCGTCAAATGCATGGAGCGGATGACCGAAGGTGTGAAGGACATAGTTTGTGATGTCAACTACATTGTTTTTTGGGGTTAATCCAATTGCTGTAAGGCTTTCCTTCAGCCATTTTGGACTTTCAGCTACTTGTACGTTCGTGAAATGTATTCCAGAATAGGAAGGGCAATCAGTATCTTCTAAATGCAGGTCAATAGCACTTGGCTGCGTACTCTGGAGCTCTTTATGGGGAACGTAAAGTTCTGGAGCCGACTCGCCCAGGGTAAGTAGTGCTGCACGCAAGTCTCGGGCAACTCCAATATGTCCCATCGCATCTGTGCGGTTTGGCGTTAATCCTATTTCAAAGACAAAGTCGCTTTGAACGTTAAGGACTTCTGAACAGGGCGTACCGGGTAAAAGAGTCTCATCTAAAACCATGATTCCATCCCCTCCTTGTCCAAGTCCTAGCTCACTTTCAGCGCAAATCATACCCAAGCTGAGCTCTCCTCTGATTTTACCTTTTTTTATCTTTAATTCTTCGCCGTTGGGATAAAGAACCGTTCCAATAGTAGCTACGGGTACTTTTTGTCCAGCAGCGACATTAGGTGCGCCGCATACTATTTGAATTGGCTCATCCGAACCGATCTCTATGGTCGTAACTTTAAGTCGATCTGCATTGGGGTGTTGAACGCAAGTAAGTACTTGTCCAACTACTACGCCACGAAGACCACCACGAATAGTCTCTACTTCAGTTACACCCTCGACTTCAAGGCCAGTGTCTGTGAGTAATTCGTCTACTCTTTTTGGATCAAGTTGAACCGGTAAAAAGCGTTTTAACCAACTGTAGGAAATGTTCATGTAGCTTCGTTTTCTTAAAGACTCAAAGTTACACTTTGAAAAGTAACTGCAAAGCCCTTAAGGCGTGCTTTAGAACAAATTATAGAGTACGGCTCCGTAGATGCCAAAACGAAGGAATCTAACCAGTGTTAGAAAGGCAAACATCTTGAACGGGTATTTATTTAGTCCACAG
>CAJJCK010000229.1 GCA_905182675.1 uncultured Cryomorphaceae bacterium
ATCTGAAAACCATAGAAAAATTTGGCTTCAGAATACTGAACTTCATTCACGAAATTCTCGGCTAAATTTTCATTTACGATTCCGTCAGATGCAGCAAAAAACGCAAGTATATGCTTGACAAAATATCTTTCGTCATCATTTAATTTGGTTTTCCAGTCCGTAACATCTTGGTGAAGATCAATCTCTTCTGCAATCCAAAATGATGCTTCTTGTTTTTTATACCAGTCCCATATATCGCTATGCTGAATAGGGAAAATAACAAACCTGTTTTTATTTTTTGAAAGAATGGGTTCCTGCTGCATATCGCAATTTTTTTCGTTGTTAAGCCGCATTAAAAAACATTAATGAGCTTATTTCTAGTTAATTAGCTTGTTTTTATGTAGCGGAGTAGGCATTAGGCCGTTGACATTAATGCCAACGGCCTATACAAACATGGCCATCATTTTAATGGATACCAAGTAGGTGAATTTGGGTTTTCCCACAGTTATTAACAACTCTTTTTTGAGACAACTTAAATCTATGGTAGGCCTGCAAAGGAATAAGACTTTTGACATGTGATTACGTCATGGCCATTCTGCCTGGACAATTTATTAATCGATCAACGCGGCCGCTTTTTCAACCTCTGTATAGAAGTCTGAACCGTATTTTCTAATGAGCGGTTCTTTCAAAAATTTATAGACTGGGACTTTTAATTCCTCACCCAGTGCACATGCTGCAGTACAAATAGACCAACGGTCATAATTGAGCGCCTCAAAAGAGGAGTATTTGGTAATTCGAATGGGATATAAGTGACATGACAAAGGCTTTTTCCAATCTATCGCTCCGTCGCTATGGGCTTGTTCAATACCACATTTCGCGGTACCGTCCATCTCGAAAATGGTATATGCGCATTCCTTTCCATTGATTAGAGGAGTTTCTTTTTCGCCAGAACCGTCAACACTTGTTCCCTGATTTTCAATCGCTTTTCTGCCTGCATCAGTCAAATATGGTGCTACTTTAGAATAGATGCTCTCGAGAATAGCTACTTCTTCTTGCTCCACAGGTGCACCCGCGTTACCCTGCACACAACACGCGCCTTTGCATGCGGAGAGATTACACACAAATTCCTTTTTGAAGAGCTCTGAAACAAGTAGTTTATTATCAATTTCTATCATAAGACAAAACTAACGAAGTAACCGCGTCTAAAAATCGAACAATCCGCTTAATTTTGCATAAAACGAGTAGCATGGACTTTAACTACAACGACTCCCTCAGTGCATTTTTGATTTTGTTCGCTGTCATCGATATTTTGGGAAGTATTCCTATCATCGTGAGTTTGCGAAAAAAAGTTGGCAATGTCCAGAGCGAAAAAGCAACCTTGGTAGCCGGCATTATCATGATCGTGTTTTTGTTCTTAGGAGAGAGCATCCTGACCCTACTTGGTGTAGATGTAGAAAGCTTCGCCATTGCAGGTAGTTTCGTACTGTTTTTTCTTGCCCTAGAAATGATTCTTGGAATTACGTTATACAAGGAAGAGAGCCCCAGTTCAGCCTCAATTGTTCCCATTGCGTTCCCATTAATTGCGGGTGCAGGAACTATGACCTCACTCGTTTCACTAAGAGCTGAGTTTGCCAATATTAATATTATCATCGCAATCATTGCTAACATGATTGTTGTTTATTTTGTACTCAAAAATACCGAACGCATTGAAAGAATATTAGGACCTGGTGGCTTGAGTATTCTTCGCAAAGTTTTCGGTGTTATCTTGCTAGCCATTGCCGTGAAGCTCTTCTTCACCAACCTAATCCCAATGTTTGAAAAACATTAAGAACTGTATTTCATGTCAGACGACCAGTTTAAAAACGTCATTTCCCATTCCAAAGAGTATGGATTTATTTTTCAAAGCAGCGAAATCTACGATGGATTAAGTGCCGTTTATGATTACGGTCAAAACGGAGTGCTTTTAAAAAACAATATAAAAGCTTATTGGTGGGGAGCAATGGTGCAGATGCACGAAAACATTGTCGGTATTGATACTGCGATTTTCGTTCACCCAACCGCTTGGAAAGCGTCCGGTCATGTTGATGCCTTTAGCGACCCTCTTATTGATAATAAGGACAGTAAGAAGCGTTACCGTGCAGATGTTTTGATCGAAGATCACGTTGAAAAAATCCGCCTGAAGATTCAAAAAGAAGTAACAAAGGCGACCAAAAGATTTGGGGAAAGTTTTGATAAAGACCAATTCCTGTCTACCAATCCCAGGGTGGTTGGCTATCAAGAAAAAATAGACACCATCATGAAGCGCTTTGTGTCAGCAATGGAGTCGGAGGATTTAGCTGATGTCAAGCAACTTATTGAAGATCAAGAGATCAAATGTCCTGTTAGTGGTTCTATGAATTGGACCGATGTTCGTCAGTTCAACCTCATGTTTGGTACACAGATGGGTTCTGTCGCAGAGGGTGCCACCACACTATACCTTCGTCCAGAAACCGCCCAAGGAATTTTTTTAAACTACCTCAATGTCCAAAAATCTGGACGCATGAAAATCCCTTTTGGGATTGCACAAATAGGAAAGGCCTTTAGAAATGAAATCGTAGCGCGTCAGTTTATATTTAGAATGCGCGAATTTGAGCAAATGGAGATGCAGTTTTTCGTTCGCCCAGGTACAGAAATGGAATGGTATGAGAACTGGAAAACGAAACGCTTAGCTTGGCACAAAAGCTTAGGGTTTGATGATAGCAACTACCGTTTCCATGACCATGATAAATTGGCTCATTATGCCAATGCCGCAGCAGATATCGAATTTAATTTTCCTTTCGGCTTCAAGGAATTAGAAGGCATTCACAGCAGAACCGATTTTGACTTAAAACAACATGAAGAATTCAGTGGTAAGAAACTTCAGTATTTCGACCCGGAATTGGGAGAAAACTATGTGCCTTACGTTGTTGAAACTTCCATAGGTCTAGATAGAATGTTCTTAGCGATCATGTCCCAAAGTTTACAAAACGAGACGTTAAAAGACGGGTCTCTCAGGACTGTTCTTAAAATCCCCGCGTTCTTAGCGCCTTACAAGGTCGCTGTTCTGCCCTTGCTTAAAAAAGATGGTCTGCCGGAGAAAGCACGTGAAGTCATTAGTAAAATCAAGTTTGATCATATGGTTCAATATGATGAAAAAGACGCTATTGGAAAACGCTACCGTCGCCAAGATGCGATTGGCACTCCACTTTGTGTTACCGTTGACCATCAAACTCTTGAGGATCAAACCGTCACTGTTAGATTCAGAGATACCATGGAGCAAATCCGTATTTCTATAGACGAGTTGGCTCTTCTAGTACATGAAAAAGTATCACTTGGTCAACAACTTAGTAAAATTTCATAAAAAATACTATGTAACCTGTTGATTTTCATATAATTTCACTACTTATTAATCAATCATTCGCGAAGATGAAAAAATTAAACTTATTTGCTGCTGTTACAGTAGCTGTAGCCATGACCGCATGTGCTGCTCCAGCTGAAGAAGCTGCAACTACAACAGAAGAAGTTCTTGTTGAAGAAGTTATGACGGAAGAAGTTATGACGGAAGAAGAATTGATGGACTCAACTACAGAGGTTATTGTGATTAATTCAGAAGAAGCTGTAGAAGAAGAGGTTATGGAAGAAGATCACGAAGGTCACGACCACTAGACTTCTTTTTAAAGAAACAAAAAGCCCCTTACTTTCATGAGAGTAAGGGGCTTTTTTATGGGTTCTTATTTTGAATTTACTGAAGCTTACGAGCTGCTAAATCATATACTTGGAGGAGAGCGCCATCTCGCTTTAACAACAAGGACCGGTAGGCATCGAAACCCCATTGATTTTTAGCTAATGCTATTTTCAAAAGTGACTCCAGCTCCTTAAGGTCTCCCTGAGAAATATCCTCTACAGCGATTCCATACCCTCCATAATCTAAGAAATCTGCTAGTGTCAGAGGGTCTACTTTGAACTGTGTGCTGAAATCCTCCCATAGCATGGCATTGTATGCTGCCCTGTTACGGTCAATGTAATTAAACGCAAAAGCATCCATAGTTCCAAAAGAAAAAGTCCAGAAGTAGGAAAGTGAATCTTTGCTTAAAGTAACATCCGGCTCAATTCCGCCACCTGTGGTTAACACCCGTCCAGTATCACTCAAGAAGATACCTTCGTCTACTACTTCATTTTCTTTGTACGGTTTCTGAATAGATCGACCGGAAGGAGTATAATAGTAGGCAACTGTCATTCTCACTTTCGAACCATCGCTCAACATCTTATCCTCCTGCACAAGACCTTTACCGAAAGACGTATTCCCATAAACCGAAGCACGAT
>CAJJCK010000230.1 GCA_905182675.1 uncultured Cryomorphaceae bacterium
ATCCAAGACTGTACTTTTTAAGAGCTTCAGGATCAATGTTTTTGGCGGTGTCACTCCATCGTTAGAAAATTCCCCTACCTGATAAGTTCTTCCACCAGCGGTGTATTGAAACGCTACAGCCAACACCTCATCTTGATTAAGCGATTGGTTTAACGTGATGTATCCCAGCTGAGGGTGCACTGAAAATTGATTTTGCTCTAATTTTCTCGCATTAGCAAGTTCTACATACTCCCGGGCCTCTAAAAAACCTGAGGTACTCAAGTCTTGATTAGCCGTGGAAATATCTCTTACTCCTGGGATTGATAATGCCAAAGCCAATGGATCTAATTGGTTGTTCGCATTATTTGGAAATCCTGCTATGTTGGCATTACTGCCGGGAAATATGGGAGTCCCAGAGAGTGAAGCAGTACTGTTGCGATAGGCATATTCTTCATCTGCTCCTAAATCCATAAAAGCAACGATGTTTCTCAAGTTTTGCGTTGCACTGCGCTCGTTTGTCACCCATACCTCAACCTTTGATATTTGTACTGGAGAGGTGATCAGTGGTAGATTTTCAAGATATTCAGCATAGTGGTCACGGAAGAATTGACTCAAGAAATAATGTCGATTCGCTTCGTATTGGTCTCCTTGAATTCGGAACTCAGTAGTTGTTCCTCCACCTTGTACATTGATACTTTGACTTTGAGAGCGTTGTTCTGAGAATACTGTTGTCACCATGGTATTCCCAAATTGAAACTGTCCTTTCAACCCGAATAAACTTTGGGCACCTGTAATAAGTGAACTATTGACTGGCATGTTGATGTTACCCATCTCAAGACGCTTAACGATATCATCTTCTTCTCCGTCAAAATCCAATTTCATCTGGTTGTCAAAAGCGAAGGAAGCTTCCGTATCATAATTAATACCTAAGTCTAACCTATCCCCTATGGTTCCCTTGACATTCATTTGGATTCGTTGCCCAAAATCAAAAGCAAAGGTTTTTTGATTTCTGACTGGAATACCTGGATTCTCTACATACTGATAGCGCCCCCCAAAGCGGATCTCCGCCATTCCCTGAGGGCGAATTTCCACTAAATCACTTCCGAACACCCGTCCTAAAGCTTCATTTCCTGTTTGTAACTGAGGTACAAGGCCTGCGTCGTCTCTAGGATTATCTCCACTGGCATTGAGCAAAGCACTTTTAGATCCAAAATAATCTGACTCTGCCTGGTCGTACATGTACTGCCTATACTGGTCAGTCGTCCATACCTCGGGGATAGGCAACAAGACGTCACCAATTTTTTTATACACCAGATAGTTGCCTGAAATAGGATCAAAAATTACTTCCAAACTATAATTCGAAGGATCTGGAAAGGTCAGTGTACCACCTGTTGATGACGTATCCTGATCGGATGCATCCTGCGCAAATACGCTACTCGAGAATAGCACTAATGCAGCGATTAATACGATACCGTATTTAGGGGTACTTTTTAACATTTACAGCAACTGCAGCGCATTACGAACCAGCTCCTCTGTGGAGGCCGAAGGATTTTGCTTCAATAATTTATTCAGTAGAGTCTCCGCTTGTTTTGCTGTCATACCCAATGTCGTTAGAGCCGAATGTGCCTCCGAACGTGATGAGCCTTTAACAGAAAGCCCTGAAGCATCTGCTATCATTGCGATTTTTCCAACTTTATCTTTAAGATCAATAACGATTCTTTGAGCAGTTTTAGCACCAATACCCTTTACTCCTTGCAGAGTGACAGAATCTTCACTAAGGATGGCTTGTTCCACCTCAGATGGCGACAACGAGCTAAGAATAACCCGAGCTGTATTTGCACCCACACCACTAACACTAATCAAAAGCTCAAAGAGTGATTTTTCCCTTTCCGTTGAAAAACCAAAGAGCATCTGGGCATCTTCACGAACCAGATGATAGGTGAATAGCATTCCCGAACTCTTAGGCTCAATATCTGCATAAGTGTTTAACGAAATCTGCACGTCATAACCCACGCCATTGCAGTCAACAACAACTTGAGTAGCGGTCTTAATCACAAAGTCTCCTTTAACGTAGTATATCATTGATGGTCGTTTTCAATCCTATTAAAACGAAGTACATCTTCATTTCTTATGCTTGTAACGTAAAAAAGCCGCGCAAATGCACGGCTTTTTTATAAACTGAGTGCTTAATGACTAACGACTAAACGCTTAAATGACGATCCGTCAATGCTGTACATATAGAATCCATTGCTGAGCTCATCAATTCTTACTGCATTCTGTCCAGGTACAAGTCTTACGTTTTTCACTAGAGCACCAAGGCTATTATAAAGTAACATATCTGTGTAATCAACAACCTCAACCATAACGTAATTATTAGCGGGGTTAGGGTATACCATATCTTGGTTTACGCTGAGTTCAATAGTCTCCATGGTAGGTCCTGCGGAGATCGTCACCCAAACGCTTAATGAATCATTTGCATTCTTAGCATCGAAAAATACATAACGGGTACTATCCGTACAGGACAAACTCGTATTAGGGGAATATACATGACCTGAGAAATCTGATTTTTGATCTCCCGCATTAAACGTGATATAACCAATAGAACTATCTACAACCGAGCCATAGCAATAATCCCAACAGAAATAAGCGCTGTCGAATGCACAGTCAGGAACATTGTATGCGCGACGTGCATAAACATCAACCGTTTCAGAGGAAACATTTTCTATTTTAATGTAAAAGCCGTAATCCGCAACACTGCCAGAATTGACCTCTACCACGGTATCCATTTCATAAACCGACAAGGATTGAGCATCCAAACTCGTGGACGCTAGAAGTAGAAAGGACGCGACAATAAAATTTTTCATAACCTATTAATAATTGAATTGTAAAGATAGCCAATGTATACCATACTTCGTCGGGGATAATGTCACTAGATTAATGTTAAAGGTTCGTATGGAACAGAATTTTTATTTTTTATATATATACTAGTGAGTTTTACTTAATTTCACACATATCATATTTTCTCACAACCTATCATAAATTATATTCAATGAAAAAACTTTTACTTTCCTTCGTTGCCCTATTTGCTGCGTCAGCTGTATTTGCGCAAGGTCAGAGTACGATCTACTCTGAAAATTTCAATAATGGGATTCCAACAGGTTGGACTCAGTTAAATGCGGGCTCCGATGGTGGTTTTCTTGCAGGTACTGCCACTGCCTTAAGTTCACAATACTTTCCGTTCACAGATCCTGGATCCAATTTTGTTGGGACAAATGATGACGGATGTAACTGTACTAAAAATGACGAGTACTTAGTGACGGATTCTATGGACCTCAGTAATTACTCTGTTTTACACGCTACGTTCAAGTCGTTTTTCTTTGGCGCCACCTACTCCGGTGCTACAGAAGTGGCTGAATTTAAGTATACCACTAATGGCGGGTCTACATGGACTTCATTAGGTTCAATTAACCCAGGTGCAGACTGGGAGTCTCAATGGATTGATGTGAGTGCTGCTTGTGGTAGCGCAAACGTTCAATTTGCATTCAATTACCAAGATGGTGGTGGATGGTTGTATGGTTTAGGAATTGATGATTTTGCCGTTTTTGCGCCATACAATTTTGATGTAGCTGCGGAAACTCTAGACATGTTCAGTACGGTTGGTCTGAATAATGCACCTTACACTATTGAGGGGACGATAAAGAATTACG
>CAJJCK010000231.1 GCA_905182675.1 uncultured Cryomorphaceae bacterium
TTTATAGGAGTAAGAGTAACTGTCACGAGTCACTACTCCACCGTAACAGACTTCGCTAAGTTTCTAGGTCGATCCACATCACAACCTCTCATCACAGCAATGAAGTAGCTTAATAACTGTAATGGAACTACGGTCAAAAGAGGTGTCAGTGCCTCTAGTGTTTCAGGGATTTCTATCACGTGGTCAGCAGCGTTGCGTATTTCGGTATCACCTTTCGTTACAACAGCTATGACTTTCCCGTTTCTCGCCTTTACCTCCTGGACGTTACTTACTATTTTCTCGTAGTGGCCATTGTTTGGCGCAACCACAATCACCGGCATGTTCTCATCTATCAATGCAATAGGTCCGTGCTTCATCTCTGCTGCGGGATAACCTTCAGCGTGGATGTAGGAAATCTCTTTTAGCTTCAACGCTCCTTCTAGAGCGATAGGAAAGTTAACTCCTCTACCTAGGTATAAGGCATTCGTTGCGTCTTTGTATTGCGCAGCAATTTCCTCTATCAAATCAATAGACTCGAGAACGGTCTCAATTTTTTTAGGAATGACACTGAGCTCTCTTAAAAGCGCACGGTATTCCGAAGTAGAAAACTCACCTCTGATCTTACCAAGCTCAAGAGCCATCATGGTCAGCACCGTGATTTGAGATGTGAACGCCTTAGTAGACGCTACCCCAATCTCAGGACCAGCATGGGTGTATGCACCAGCATGGGCTTCTCTTGAGATGGTTGAGCCAGGAACATTACATATTCCAAAAACTAGGGCCCCAGCCTTTTTAGCCATTTTAATGGCCGCTAATGTGTCTGCCGTTTCCCCACTTTGAGAAATGGCGATAATGATGTCATTTTTGCGAATAATCGGATTCCTATAACGGAACTCTGATCCATACTCTACCTCCACAGGAACACGTGCAAATTCTTCGAACAAGTATTCAGCCACCAGAGCACTATGCCAGGAGGTTCCACATGCCGTGATGATGATTCTATCTGCCGTACGGAACCTATCAGAGTACTCCTCAAAACCGGACATTTTGATCATGCCTTTGTTCGCTAATAATCTACCGCGGAAAGTATCATAGATCGCTCTAGGTTGCTCGTAGATCTCCTTCATCATGAAGTAGTCATAACCCCCTTTTTCTATACTTTCCAGATCCATCTTCAGTTGGTGGATCTTTCCATCAACTCCTTTATCAGTATCTATCAGACGGATATCAAGATCTCCAGTAGCTGTAACAGACGCCATTTCTCCATCTTCCAAGTAAATGACTTCTTTCGTGTACTCTAAGAAAGGTGTTGCATCAGAGCCAATAAATTTCTCATTTACACCAAGACCTATCACAAGCGGCGATCCAAGTTTAGCAACAATAATATCCTCTGGATAGCTCTTGTCATAAATACAGATGGCATAGGCGCCTACGACTTGAGTCAAGGCTAGACGAACTGCCTTTCTCAACCCACAGGATTCTTGTTCTTGAACGTGTTGTATAAAGTTTACTAGAATTTCAGTATCAGTTTCACTCTGAAATGTGTACCCCTGGTCTAGTAATAATTTTTTTAAGGATTGGTAGTTCTCTATGATGCCGTTATGTACTAACACCAAGTTTCCTGAGTTAGAAAGATGAGGGTGTGCATTTTCATCCGACGGCTCACCATGGGTCGCCCAGCGAGTATGGGCAATTCCCGTTGATCCAGAAGTGTTATGATCAAGTGCATGATCTTCCATTTCTTTAACCATACCCTGTTTTTTAAACAAGGTGATTTCTCCATTTTGAGAAAGGGCAACGCCCGAACTGTCATAGCCTCTATATTCAAGACGCTTCAGACCGTTGACTAGGATTGGGAAGGCTTTACGATCGCCGACATATCCAACAATTCCGCACATAGGTAGTAGGTTTTTTGGTTTGGTCCAGCTAAAGTAGCGTTTTACCTATTCCGATTTTGTGTAATACACATTAAATTCAGCTGGAATTACAGGGTGGAGACCTCCACCTAAAACCACTCTGTGGAGGTTTGCATTTGCTCCAGAAGGTGCAATCATAACCGGTAAAATCTCTTCTTTGGTATTCACAAAATCGTGCACCATTCTCGTCACATTAAATCTATACTTGTAGGATCTGATATCCGCACGAGTGACAGAACCGCCAACGTTAGATAAGCTCGAAGAGTAGTCTTTAATAAGCTGTTGAGCGCTATCTGTACCTTGAACAAGTAACAGCGTACCCGGCAAAGTATATGGACTTGCTGTGCCTTGAACCACATTAAAGTTAAGCTCCGCTCTATTGATCGAATATCCTTTTCCAATGAGTGTATCTAATCCGGGGAATACCAACATAGTACGTGCACCACTTCCACCTTGAATGTAGGTCAGTATTTCACCGTTGAGCGTATCCATCATTCCCAGATCAAAATCAGCACCAGAAAAATCATGAGCGAAGGAGTTAAAACTACCAACGGGATCTCCAAAGTTTTGACCAAAAGTCATATTAAAAACTTTGGGAACGGTATCCTCAACTCCGGTGTGGTAATACAGTTGTATAATTGACCCTGGTGCGCTTAAGTCAAAGTAACATGCCGCGGAAGAACCGGGACCTATATCCTTAAAGTGTAAGCCCGCAACTTCCTTAACAAAATCTACATTGTCAGCCAGGTATGTTTCCCCTGTAATAGCTGCATCAAAAATTTCAGTTTGAAAATAGGAAGGGTCTAAATCAAAGGCCAAATAACCCACAAGAGTGTCTACCCCATTGTACACGGTATCAGAAGGGGCCACTTTTAAAACGGTATCCACTAGAGCAGAACCTACACTAAAAGCGTGGTTAGAATAATAAGGAAGGCTATCTACAAGTGGTTCTAAAAGGGGGGAGACTTCCAAGCGTATGTTGTCTCCGGTTACACCGTAATAGCCTACATATCCAATTCTCACTTTCACAGAGTCACAGATAGTTCCTGCACCAAAATCTGGTGACGATTTTGAAAGTAGGATTCTAGTACTAAACGAAGATTGACGGCTCCAAAAATAGGGTCGTTAAGGTTACCTAGGACAACTCGCGATGGACTTTTAGTTGAAATACTATCCCAACTCGAGGTATAGCTTACCACTGGATAGGATAGTTTCTCGCCCAATTCAGGACGGTTATCACTAAACTTTCCAGATCCTATTTCACCATTGCTTTGCTCGCAGGAAATAAACAGAACTGCCGCTAGACAAGCAACAGTAAAAACTCTTATCAGCTTATTCAACGTCAGATTCAACAAGTAGGGATTCATAAATTTTAATAGCATCTTCAGGTTGCGTTGCAAATCCCTTGCCATCAATAAGTGTTATGCCGTTTTCTTCACAATACTTCGCAACCGCGTCTGTATTCTCTTCACCTAAAATAACTACATCTGAGTATTTGGCGGCAAGCATTTGAAGGTCTTCACACGTTGGTGCTTCCAATCCTTCGGTTAAAGATGGGTCAATTTCGTCAAACTCCATTCCAGCCTTCAGATTAGGTCCTAAGCCTCCTTCAAAGCCATTGTCATAGGCAGAGAATACTATTTTAGCATCCTTGAAAATAGGATTATCCGCTTGAAATAGTTTTAAATACATTGGAACTAAAGAAGACATCCAACCGTGAACGTGGATGATATCAGGTTTCCATCCTAGTTTCTCAACAGTGTCAATAGCACCTTTGGAGAAAAATAGTGTCCGCTCATCATTGTCCTCAAACTGAGCACCATCAGCATCCGTGTACGTAAACTTACGCTTGAAAAACTCTTCGTTATCTATAAAATATACCTGCATTCTAGCACCAGGAACAGAAGCGACTTTAATAATCAATGGCAAGTCCATATCGTTAATGACGACATTCATCCCACTGAGGCGGATCACCTCGTGAAGCTGGTGACGACGTTCATTTATAACGCCAAACCTAGGCATGAAAACTCTCACCTGGTGCCCGCTATCATTTGTCTTTTTCGCTAGTGCCAGTGTGGTACTAGAGATTGTGTTTTCTGGCAGGTAAGGGTGAATTTCCTGTGAAATGAATAGAACTCTCTTGCTTTCCATAATCGGAGCAGTGTTTAAAACTAGATGCAAAGATACTTTTTCTATAAGTTATATCAAAGAATAGCCTAGTTTTGGGAGCCTTTTAAGTGTTTTATGACCATTTTAAGAAACCTTTCTGAACTCAATGAGTGGCGAGCGCAGTGCAGTGGCCAAACTATAGGATTCGTTCCTACCATGGGTGCTTTGCATAAAGGGCATTTTAGCTTGGTGAGAGAGAGTATGAAACAGGCAAATCTCACGATTGTGAGCATTTATGTAAATCCCACTCAGTTCGACAACCCCGAGGATCTCAGAAAGTATCCCAATACCTTAGAATCGGATATCAAGGAGTTAAAAGACCTGGAGGTAAATGCAGTTTACCTTCCTACTCCTTCAGACCTGTATCCCAATGGGCCTATATCGAAAGCGTTTGATTTTGGATCTCTAGCGAGATTCATGGAAGGCATAGGCCGTGATGGTCACTTTGAGGGGATGGCCACTGTGGTGACTAAATTTTTTGAGCTTATTCAACCCAATTTCGCCTATTTCGGAGAGAAAGATTTTCAGCAATTGGCGATTATAACTCGGGTCGTCCAGCAAGAGAATCTACCGACAGTGATTGTTCCTGTAAAAACGGAAAGAGATGAAGACGGCATGGCCATGAGCAGCCGAAATCTACGTCTTTTAGACGCTCAAAGGAAGGATGCAGGAAACATCAATAAAATCCTAAAAAAGTGGATCTTCAGAAAGGGCTATAGGTCTTCTACGCCCGGTGAATCATCAGAACTACTGGCGAATGAGATCAGTCATTATGAGAACTTAACGGTTCACTATGTAACCTTTGCTGACAGTAAAAATCTTGAGCCTATCGCATCATTTAACACGAGCACTCCTACCCGCATATTTGTAGCGGTTCAGTGTGGAAATGTCCGATTAATAGACAACTTTCCTCTTTTTTAATCTACTTTTAAGGGATGCAAATAGAGGTCGTAAAAAGTAAAATTCACAGAGTTTCAGTAACAGGTGCAGACCTTGATTACGTTGGATCTATCACACTAGATGATGATCTCATGGAGGCCGCAGGCATCATCCCAGGAGAAAGGGTTTATATCGTAAATGTGAATAATGGCGAACGGTTCGACACTTATACCATTTCAGGTGAAAAAGGAACGGGAGCGGTAGTACTCAATGGACCCGCAGCTCGAAAAGTCCAAAAAGGAGATATCATCATTATCATCGCCTATGCGAGCTTGACTCCTGAGGAGGCCAAAACGTTTAAAGCAAGAATTGTCTTTCCAAACGAAGTTACTAACCTCATAAGATGATGAATGTGAGCTCGAAAAAAGTGCTTCAATACGTACTCTTTTTGGGGATAGGCTTTGCCTTGTTGTACCTGACCTTTAAAAACGTGAACCCTACAGAACTTTGGGCCAACATCCAAAGCGTGGATACCATGGGCCTATTAGTTGCTTTGGGTATAGGTTTTATTGCCATCATCATTAGGGGCATAAGATGGGTTCAATTGCTACGTTCATTAGGATATAACGTGACGCCTACACGTGCCATTTCTGCGGTTGCATTTTCTTATCTGGTCAATTTAGTTACACCACGCGTTGGCGAGGTGGCGCGCTGTACCGCTTTAAACAAAACAGACCAGATTCCCATTGATAAGCTCTTTGGAACGGTAGTGCTTGAACGTGTTGTGGACTCGTTGATGTTTGGATTGGTCGTTTTAATAACCTTCATTACGCAGGCTCCTGAATTGTTGCTGTTCTTAGAAGAAAGTGGTGCTTCGCTTCCCGAGCTTAACACCGGGTTTTTCATCGTCGCTGGAGTCGTGCTGTTTTCGATTGGAGCAGTGCTATTTTTAACCAAGCGTATTTGGTTAAATTGGGGGTTTATAAAAAAAATACACGGGTTTGTTTCGGGAATTATAGAAGGCCTAAAAAGCATTCAAAAAGTAGATAATAAGATTCTATTCTGGACCTATAGTTTTGCCATTTGGATATGCTATGTAGGAACGATCGTTGTTGGATTCCATATTGTCGAAGGACTGGGTGATCTCGGGATAGGCCAAGCGTTTTACGTGAGTGTTGCCGCCGCACTAGGCTTTGTTGTTCCCGTTCCAGGTGGGCTTGGAGCTTACCATTATTTAGTATCTAAAGCGCTTGTGGTCTTAGGCTATACGCCTGAGCTGGGAACTGCATTTGCGACCATTATTCATAGCGGACAAAGTTTAATGTTCGTCATCACCGGTGCTATAGGTATGGTTATTCTGTATTTTGCACGAAAGACATAAGTTATCATGGCCAAAAGCAAAAGCATATTTGTCTGCACCAGTTGTGGTACCGAACATTCGAAATGGATGGGGCAATGTCAAGGTTGCAAGGAGTGGAACACACTCGTAGAGGAAGTACATACAAAGTCAAAGCCTGACCCTAGGGCTTGGAGCGGCGAAATTGGCGCTTCAAAACCCATGAAAATAGAGGAAGTACAACATACCTCGGTTCAACGTTATCCGATAAGAGATGAGGAGTTTTCTCGTGTTTTAGGTGGTGGGATTGTTCCCGGTTCGGTCATTCTATTGGGAGGTGAACCAGGGATTGGGAAAAGCACTTTATTGCTACAAATGGCTCTTCAGTTTAGCGGTACCGTCGCTTACATATCTGGGGAAGAGAGTCCATCACAGATTAAACTTCGAGGTGAACGTATAGGTAAGGCGGAGAGTGAGCTTTATCTACTCAGTGAAACGAAAACAGAAGCTATTTTCAATCATCTGAAAACCATGCGCCCGCATTTGGTGATTGTCGATTCCATTCAAACCTTACACGTACCTCATGTGGAGAGTACTCCGGGATCTGTCGCGCAGATTAGAGAAAGTGCTGCTCGCTTTATCAGCTATGCCAAAGAAACTGGAACTCCAGTACTTCTGATTGGACACATTAATAAAGAGGGGAGCATCGCCGGGCCTAAAATTTTAGAGCACATG
>CAJJCK010000232.1 GCA_905182675.1 uncultured Cryomorphaceae bacterium
TCCCGCGCAAGTTGTGGTACCTGTATAACAAGCTGGCACTACATCAGTAGTACTTACATATGCAGCTGAAATAGCAACACCAGCGTTATTTGCTATAGTTTGGGAACCTGTTCCTAGTGCTATTCCACCACAATCACGATAGAGTACCAAGGTAAATTGATATTTACCGTTTGGTTTACATTTCCAAATGATTTCTCCTCCTAAAAGGTGACTGGCAGACCCCTGAACACTAAATAGTGTAAGGGCGATGACAACGAATAATCTCTTCAAATTCATGTTTACGTACTTGAACATCGAAAATAAGGTATTATTTTCATTGTTGCAGCGCTAAAGGACTATGGATTTTAAACAATGAGTAAACGACTTAATATGCTGATTTAAAACAAATTAATGCGCATACTATCGTTTTGAAATGTTGTTAAATGTGATTTGTCTTTGTCTAGAACACTTATGGCGACCTACTTCAAAGCTGCGAAGTGCTCTATGCTTTGTAGACCTACCCTGCACCCGTGCCCTCCACATCCGCCAAGAACTACTCTTCATTTCGTGGCGCATCAGTGCGATAGTCTCGGCTTCTGAAATACCAAATTGAATGGTAATTGCGTCAAATGGCGTACGATCTTCCCACGCCATCTCGATAATTCGATCAACCTGTCGATCAGTCAACTTTTCAGCTATTGCAGAACCTTTCATGTTGCAGTTATGTTTAACATCATATGCATAGAAAACCTCATTTACCACAAAAAGTTTGCGCGACATGTGAAAGACCGTTCACATGGCGAAAAAAATGGGAGAAAAACTGGCAAAACATCAAGTATTGCAGTAAAAGATGCAGTGGGAATAAGTCTTGAGATTATTTATATAAATTCCTTGAAATCACAACTTTTTGAATCTCGGATGTACCCTCACCGATTGTACACAATTTACAATCTCGGTAGAACTTTTCCACAGGATAATCCTTGGTATAACCGTAGCCGCCGTAAACCTGAACTGCCTCATTAGCCACTTCTGTTGAAATCTCAGAGGCATAGAGCTTACACATTGCGCTTTCCTGTGTCATTGGCTTACCCTCCTCTTTTAGGGCAGCTGCGTGTCGCGTCATTAACTCTGCGCCATAAACCTTCATCGACATTTCCGCTAACTTAAAACTAACGCCTTGAAACGACCTTATTTTCTTGCCAAACTGCTCGCGCTCATCTGCATACTGAATAGCGGCAAGCATTGCTCCCCTGGCAATTCCAAGACTTAAAGCCGCTATTGAAATACGACCACCATCTAGTATTTTCATGGATTGAATGAAGCCCTCTCCCACGTTACCTAAAACATTTTCTTTGGGTACACGACAATTATCAAAAAACAAGCATGCGGTTTCAGAAGCGCGCATACCTAATTTATTTTCTTTCTTTCCTGCAGTAAATCCGGGCGTGCCTTTCTCAACAACAAAAGCAGTTACTCCTCTGGAATCGCCTTTTTCCCCAGTCCTGGCTATAACAACCGATATGGAAGAAGAAATAGCATGCGTAATCCAGTTCTTTGAGCCGTTTAACACATAATGATCACCATCCAAAACAGCCGTGGTGTCCATTCCACCTGCGTCAGAACCGGTCCCTGTCTCTGTAAGACCCCAAGAACCTATCCATTCAGCAGTGGCGAGCTTTGGCAACCACTTCTTCTTCTGTTCTTCGTTACCAAACTGAAGAATATGACCAGTACATAAACTATTGTGCGCTGCCACAGATAGGCCTATTGATCCACATACCTGGGAAATTTCATCAATAATGGTGATATATTCTTGATAGCCTAGACCAGTACCTCCATATTCCTGCGGAACTAGAACGCCCATAAAGCCAAGTTGGCCCATTTCTTTAAACAGTTCTACAGGAAAATGCTGACTCTCGTCCCACTCCATTACGTTTGGTCTAATTCTGGATTCTGCGAAATCGCGGGCGCTTTGACGCACCATCTCTAGTAGTTCTTGACGCTCATCGCTTAGGTTAATTCTCATAAATGCTTTGTGATAAATAGGTTACTCAAATATAACACAGAAGCCCGAAATGAGTTTGCGGTCTCTGAGATGTTCTTGAAATTAATGTCAATATTATCTACTATTTCAATAACTTTTTGTACTTAAATCTCTTAGGCTCAGAACGTCCCAATCGCTTAAGCTTGTTTTCCTCATATTCTGAGAACGACCCTTCAAAGGAATACACTTCCGAATCACCTTCAAACGCAAGAATGTGAGTACACACACGATCAAGAAACCACCTGTCATGCGAAATGATTACCGCACATCCCGCGAAATTTTCTAAGGCCTCCTCTAACGCTCTTAATGTATTGATATCAAGATCATTAGTAGGCTCATCAAGCAGCAACACATTACCACCTTCTTTTAAGGCCATTGCCAGGTGCAGACGGTTACGTTCACCACCGGAAAGAATACCTACTTTTTTACTCTGGTCACCTCCAGCGAAGTTAAAACGACTTAAATAAGCCCGTGCATTAGATCGTTGTCCGCCAAGCATAACCTCTTCCGTACCATCACCTATCACTTCGAAAATGGTCTTTTCAGGATCCATTTTTTCATGGCTTTGATCGATGTACGATAATTTTACTGAATCGCCCACGTTAAAGGCTCCTGCATCCGGAGACAGTTGGTCCATAATCATTTTGAAAATGGTCGTTTTACCAGCACCATTCGGACCAATTATCCCCACAATACCTGCTGGTGGAAGCTTGAAATTCAGATTGTCATACAGCAGTTTCTCGCCAAATCCCTTCTTAACACCTATCGCTTCAATAACGTTAGTGCCTAACCTAGGGCCTGCAGGTATAAATATTTCTAGACTACTTTCCTTTTCTTTCTGCTCCTGTCCTAATAGATTTTCGTAGTTGCTGAGCCTAGCTTTACTTTTAGTCTGACGTCCTTTAGGGTTCATACGCACCCACTCTAACTCTCGCTCGAGTGTTTTACGACGCTTAGAAGCCTGCTTCTCTTCTTTCGCCATGCGATCTGTCTTTTGATCTAACCAAGAGCTGTAGTTTCCTTTCCACGGAATTCCTTCTCCCCTGTCTAATTCAAGAATCCATCCAGCAACATTATCTAGGAAGTAACGATCATGCGTCACCGCTATAACCGTACCCTTATATTGTTGTAAATGCTGTTCTAACCATAGAATACTCTCTGCATCAAGGTGGTTAGTAGGTTCATCCAAGAGAAGTACTTCCGGTTGTTGGATCAACAAACGACACAAGGCTACACGACGGGCTTCACCACCAGAGAGCTGGTCTACCAGTTGATCTGGTGGAGGGCAATTGAGGGCATCCATCGCTCTATTTAGCATAGTATCTAGCTCCCATGCATTAGTGGCGTCAATTTTGTCCTGAAGTTCAGACTGGCGGGCCATGAGTTGATCCATCTTGTCTGGATTTTCATAGACCTCCGGTAAACCAAACATATCGTTAATTTTATTGTACTCGTCCAAGACTGCAACCGTTTCGGCAGCACCTTCCTTAACTATGTCCAATACGGTTTTACCAGCTTCAAGCTGAGGTTCTTGCTCGAGGTATCCAACATTGTAACCTGGAGAAAAAACCACATCGCCTTGATAGTTCTTTTCTACTCCCGCAATAATTTTTAAAAGCGTTGATTTACCTGATCCATTTAAACCTAGTATCCCTATTTTGGCTCCATAGAAGAAAGACAAATAAATGTCTTTCAGGATAGCCTTGTTATTGTGTGGCAAAATCTTGCTTACACGAGACATGGAGAAAATGACTTTTTTACCGTCGTCTGACATGAACTATAGTATTAAAAAATTAGTACGCATTGTTATTCTCATGCTAAGTGTATTAGCTAGTGAACAAAGTGCAGCACAAAGTTACATATTGAAAGGGACTGTGGTTGATTCAGATTCGTCTTTTACAATACCTAATTCCTACGTAGTCAATAACAAGACGTTTGCTGGAACCATTACAAATGGAATTGGCTACTTTGAACTTTCTGTTGCACAGGGGGATACGCTTATATTCTCTAATGTTGGTTATCAATTTTACTACCTATCTATTGATTCAAACGCCATTCAAAATCGAGATAACGAGTTACTTGTAAAGCTAGTTCCAAGAAACTTCTTATTGGATGAGGTCAGTATTTACGCCATTACCTCCAATAACCCTAGAACAATGCCACAACGTAAGCCACTAGTTCCCGCTTCAAGCGATATTAGAACTCCTCAAGCTGTGGCTCCTACCCTAGCGAACCCATTGGACCTCTTGTACTATAGTTTTGGAAAAAGACCCAAGCAACTCGCGGCACTGAGAAAACTGCAAAAGGAGGATTACTACAGAAGGAAGCTTGAAGAAGGTAATAATAGAGTTGTGTTAGAACAATTGACGGGAATTCCAAAAGAGGAAATGCAAGCTTTTATGTTTTACTGTAAATATTCGGATACCGAAATTAAAACTTTTAATGACTATCAGTTCTTAGTCTCGCTTTTAGACTGTTATGCCCTTTATGAAAGAGAAAGAGAACAAGAAGATGCATTAGACAAGTTAAACAGGTAGCACCATGACTATTCACGATTATAGAACCGCGAATCAGGCTTTATGGGACCATTGGGCCCGTTTACATCCTGGTAGTGATTTTTATCAAAACGAAGCTTTCAAAGCGCACAAAATGTCTTTAAACTCCATTGAGACGGACATCTTACCAAATTTAACTGGCAAGCGTGTTCTTCACCTGCAGTGTCACTTTGGACAAGATACCATCAGTTTGCATACCCTAGGAGCAACTGAAATTGTCGGACTAGATTTCAGCGCGGAAGCTATAAAACAAGCCAGACTATTAGCAAATGAGTGTGGCGTTCCAGCAATATTTATACAACGCGATGTACTAGATCCTCTGGCAGAACTTCATGGTTCATTTGATCTAGTTTTTGCGTCCTATGGTGTAGTAGGTTGGCACCCTGATGTTAGTGCTTGGATGGATGCTGCTTTTTCCTACCTAAAACCAGGTGGCGAATTAATACTTGTCGATTTTCATCCTGTATTATGGATTCTAGATTCTGAATTCAAAGAAATTGTTTACTCTTATTTTAATAGAGGTGTTATTA
>CAJJCK010000233.1 GCA_905182675.1 uncultured Cryomorphaceae bacterium
TTTGAAATTTTGGTTCAAAGAGTTTATTGGAGGGAAACGAGTCACTCCTGGCCGAGATTACCGCACCGTGGACCACGTTGATCCCGCTATCATTATTGTTGACAAAACCAACATTACGCTACTGACCTTAAGTTGCTACGCCACAGATGTGGACGAGTTTAGAGCATGGCGAAGCTCCATGCTTGGTGTTTTTGGCAGTCCAAGTGCTATGGTTATTGAAATAGGATGCAATGGTCCCATAGAATGGACTAAAAACGCTCCAGATCCAAAAGACCCTATTTGGAGACGCTAAAGAAATTACTATTCTCACCGGCCACATCACGCATTAAGTTCTATACCTCCACCTAGGTTCACCTTAATCCGTTGTTCAGAATTTGTCTCTCTTGCTTCCTCAAGGGGACTCATAGATGAGCGGTCATTTAACCTAAGACCCAGAGCAGACTTAATATGACTGTTATTCACTGATTTATCGCCTTTTAAATCAGCCAAGGTTCGACTCAATGCAAGTAAACTCTGCTGTGCTCTAATACTCAACTTTTGACCTGCGCATTCCTGGTGAAAATACCTCCAACTGGATTTTTTCATTCGACACACTCCTTCAAGTGCCGCGGTAGAGAGTTGTGCATTTTGTCTTCCTTGCCTTTCCATTTGACTTTTCCATGCTTTTTTTACCCTTGACTTGATCTCGCTCGAAGCCTCTTGTAATTCATCCGTCCAGAGCTCATACTGCGTATAAATGGTCATGTCTAATCTATCTTTACATGCAGCTGTCAACTTCTTTTGATAATTATTTAAAGCACTGGCACTGCATCTACACGCCTTTTGAGGATGGTTAAAATTGCCACATGGACAAGGATTCATAGCCAAAATCACTTGTACTAAATGGTGGTCCATTTGCTGAAGTAATTGATCGACGACTTTTATTGGGTAGCTCGAAAATTCATCAAGGAATAATACTCCACCAGATGATCTGTAAAACACACCAACCTTTTTACTGAGTTGCCCTGTAGGATATTCTGATTTTCGATGGTCATCTTCCTCCATTAACCACGCCTTTATATGTTCATTACTCATACTGCCAAACAATTCTCTTTTTGTGAGATTTCGATCTATAAGCTCTACGCGTCTAATACCGGACAATGCAGCAATACATTCGTGCTCTTCATTTGAGCTAAACATAGCTCGTATCGGATGTGTTTGGAATGGATTGATTGGTGGTAGTATACTACCCAATCTAGAAGCCAGCATTGTTTTTCCTACACCTGGAGGTCCTATCATCATTAAATGATGTCCTCCTGCAGCTGCAATTTCAAGTGCTTTTTTAAGTGGTTGTTGTCCCGAAACATCAGAAAAACAAGAACCTTTTATGAGGGTTTTATCTTCGGAATTTACCGCTAAAGGAGGTATGATTGAAGGAAGAGTACCGTTGGCGAAGAAGGCTGTTGCTTCATAAAGAGTGGATACCTGGCAGAGCTCCATTTCAGGGAATAGTCTTCGTAGATGGTGATAGGTAGCCCTGGAGAAATTCGTTACCACACCTTTCTTATTGGTCTGTTTAGCTAAGACCAGAGCGTTGTACATGTCTTGAGATGGCGAAATACTTCCATCCAGTCCTAATTGTCCTAAGATGATGTATTGACCTAGTCTGTGCACTGGCAATTGCTGACTTGCACAAAGAATACCTAGGGCCATCGGTAAGTCATAATGACCTCCTATCTTCTGAAAGTCCAATGGTAAAAAATTCAGTGTTGTCCTTTGCCCAGGCCAGTGCCACTTGTTACGCTTTAAGACCGTATAAACTCTTTGCTTAGATTCTCTCAGTGAGGAATGGGTATTCCCAAGTAGGTGCAGCCGAATCCCCTTAGAGATGTTAACCTCTAGGGTGACCGCAACGTGAGATAGTGAAACGGGTTGAGTGGTATGTAATCTGACCAACATAATAGAATGATTTTCTATTAAAATGTCGATTACCCGGTCATCTGTGCAAATTAAGTGAACTACTTTTAGAACTTAACAAAGTTTTAAAAAGTAGAAATATCGACTACTCCTCCACCTTATTAGCCAATTGTCCACAAGCAGCATCAATGTCTTGCCCCCTAGAATGTCTAATCGTAGTTATGATCCCTTTGCTCTCCAGGGTTTCCTTATACATATTGACCGCTTCCTGAGAAGCCTGGGTATATGGGCCATTATCGATTGGGTTGTATTGAATGATATTCACCTTAGTAGGTATGGCACCACAAAACTTAGCAAGCGCTTTGACATCTTGCTCAGTGTCGTTGAGATCCTTCCAAATCACATATTCAAAAGTCACCCCCCTACCGGTCTTCGCATACCAGTATTGCAAACTTTCACGGAGGTCCACTAACGTGGCACTTTTATGCGCTAATGGCATAAGTTTAGCACGTTTCTCCTCAATCGCACTATGGAGAGATATGGCTAAATTAAACTTGACACCATCATCCGCCATCCTCTTGATAAGCTTAGGAACTCCAATAGTACTTAGGGTGATTCTTCGAGGGGATAAACCTAGACCCTTAGGATCTGTTATTTTCTCTATAGCGGCAAGCACGTTATTATAATTCAGTAACGGCTCTCCCATACCCATGAAAACAATATTCGTTAGAGGGCGGCCAAAATACTCCTTGCCTTGATTATGAATAACAACGACTTGGTCATAGATTTCATCTGGACCAAGGTTACGCATGCGCTTTAAAGAGGCCGTAGCGCAGAAAGTACAGTCAAGTGAACACCCCACTTGTGAACTTACACAGGCTGTAATACGTTTTTCGGTAGGGATCAGTACGGATTCTACAAATGCACCGTCATGAAGTTTAACGGCATTTTTAATAGTACCGTCTTTTGACCTTTGCATAAGATCAACCTCAAGCAAATTGAAGTTGAAATTAGCATTCAACAAAGCTCTAGTAGATATACTCAGGTTGGTCATCTCATCGAAACTTGAGGCGCTTTTTTGCCACAACCACTGGTATACTTGTTTGGCACGAAATGACTGCTCATTATGTGCTTCAAAGAACTCGATAATGGCTTCTTGACTCAGTCCTCTTATGTCCCTTTTCTTCTCAATCATGGTTGCAAAGATACATGCAAAGCACTTGCTGCCCTAGGGTAGATCTCTTTCAACAAGAACACCCATCTTTCCCATTTGATAATCCCGCATCGCCTCCATAATCTCAGTTTGATTATTCATGACAAACGGACCATAACTTTCCACCTTTTCTTCAATAGGCAGAGCGCTTACAAACAGAATTTTGCTGGATTCAGATGGATTTAGGGTGTATATTCCACTAGACATGTGATACAGCATATGTTCTTCTACTAGCCCATATCCCTGTAATGAGCCTCCTCCACTTAGGAAGTAGAATAAACCATTTTCACCATCCTTTACTTCAAAAGTTAAAGGTTCTGTAGTTGTATGACCGTGCATGGAAGCAACGGCATAAGCACCTCTAAGCGGGCCTTTTGGGCCTCCAGGTATTGGACTGCCAGAGGTGATTCTTAAATCAGGATGGTCGGCTACTGCAGGTAATTCTTCCTTTTGAAATGGAAGGTATACCGGTTCCATCATTTTATGTGATTTAGGAAGGTTAATCCAAATTTGTATGATCTCTTGGGTACCACCTGACTCGCAAAGTAGTGCCGGTGGTCGTTCACTATGAACAATACCTAAACCTACATCCATCCATTGAACACCGCCAGCACCAACCACGCTATTGTTGCCTCTGCTATCTCTATGATGCACCCCGCCCTGCCAAATAAATGTCACCGGTGAAAAGCCCCGATGAGGATGCGGACCCACACCTGCGTTCCACTTGTCAGCACCTTCCAAAACCTCAGCGGTATGGTGATGAATCAATAAAAAAGGACTTATTTGATCTATAGATTGGGTTGGAATCGGTTGCTTAAGAGGGATGTTTCCCATCATCACTTCGTGAGCAGGTAGTGCACGCAATACTGGCATCTCGTCTGTATTTAATAATTTATTGTTCGCCCTAAATTCATAACGTTCTACTTAAAGAATATCTAGCAACTCTTTAAGTTGTGAAATTTCAAATGTTACTTTTTCTCTATGTGAATTTTTATGTGGGTTAAAGTATACTTGATCTATACCCTGCTCCCGAGCTCCTACACAATCAGCAATAAGATTATCACCTATCATCAGGCTTTCCTTACGCTGCGCTGTGGCCATCTGAAGTGCTTTTCTGAAAATTTTAGCATCAGGCTTATTTACGCCTACTTGATCGCTACACAGTAATACATCGAAAAGTGGTTCAAGACCGCTTTCTGAAAATTTAATTTGCTGACTCTCCTGAAAACCGTTGGTTATAATGTGAAGAATGTAACCCTTCTCTTTTAAAACATGAAGTACTTCACGGGCATCTT
>CAJJCK010000234.1 GCA_905182675.1 uncultured Cryomorphaceae bacterium
CAGGCCTCAATACATGATTGATCACTGGTATTTAAGCGAGGCTATAAAAAAAAGGAATGGCCCCTCATTGCAAGACATAGAAGATGCTATTCGCGAAAACCCATATTCCATTAGAAGCGCTGGTAAACAGCTCGAAAAGTATGGCTCTATTGAATTCGCCGTTGCGCTTTATGAGGTCGCGGAATCCCTTCAACCGTCATTAAAAACTGCCTTTGAGCGGGCGCAACTCTATGCGCAACTAGGACAGTTTGATAAACAATATGATGCTTATTTGCAAGCGATCACCCAAAACAAGGGAAGCTACAACTCCATAAAACAGCGCATCTCACAAAACCTTAGTGAGGATGCAAATGGAACACACAACACCGCTATAAAAACAGCTTTACTGGGTCGAATAAAAACAGATTCTGATCCCATTTTCGAAACGTTGCTTCTATTCGTTTTTAGGCAAGAAGGGAACTACGAAGCAGCCTTTGACTGGTTGAGAGCGAAAAGCAAAAAGGATGATTTTCGCCCACAAGAATTCATTTTACTTGCAAGAACATGTGAACGTTCAGAACAGCTCTCATTGGCTGAAGCCTGTTATGATTTTTTAATCCTTAACAACGGTAAATCAAATTCCTCACGTTGGTTAAATAACGTCCTATTGTCCCAGCTTAAACTGTTGGAGCGCATGCAATTAACAGAAAAGGCCCAAGCACTGGTAAATGCCTTTAGCACGAATGAATGTAGCCCCTGTTTTCAATGGGAGTTATACCGTGCGGAATATCATTTTAAAGGGAGTGACCTGAGCGCTGCCGCCCTTTCCAAGCTACAAGACGCATTACTATTACTCAGATCTACCTACCGGTCTTCATTGGAGTTAGGGATGACCTACTTAACCTCAGGAAACAACCTGCTTTTAGTAGGTCATTACGAAGAGGCTTTGTTGGAATATGCCCGAGCCGAAAGTAAGCTGGGTGACTCTAACGAAGGTGACCTAGCTCGTTTAGGCAGGGCTATGTCTGCGTTTTATAGTGGTGATATTTCTTGGTCCAAAACTCAATTAGAGGTTTTGATACAGTCTACAAGTAAATCCATTGCCAATGATGCTATGGAAAATGCTTTGTTAATTTCTGCCAACAGTGTGGAAGATACGTTGATGGAGGGGCTGTACTTGCTCAGAGAGCCTATGCTTTTGGAAGAGCGTGGAAGACTCCTGGAGGCGGAAAAGGGCTATATTAAACTAAAATCCGTGCTCATTGCTAACGAGGTTTACGATGACGTTTTGTACAAACTGGGCCGGGTACAAATGGAATTGGCCAAGTATACTGACGCTGCAAATACCTTCTTAGAGTTAGGCAGCGCAGCGGGAGAAGGAATGTGGAAAGAAGAAAGCCGTTACTTTCGAGCTAAAGCGATGTGTTTAGACCAGGATATGGTGCCCAAGCGGCATTAGAGGACTATCTGATTTCCTATCCGGCTGGCCTTTACACGGAACAAGCAAGACAGTTCTATCGTACCTTAGCGCTATGAATGAACACATCTATAATGTAACTATCGTAGTTAGTCCAGAAATGGAAGTGAAATGGATCGCCTGGATGAAAACAGTCCATATACCTGAGGTTATGGAAACCGGATTATTTCAAAGTTATATGTTCACCCAAGTATATCCGGAACAAGAACAAGACCAGCCTAGTTTTAGCATACAGTACAGGGCCATTGATCTTCAAAGTATTCAGCTGTACATGGAAATGTATGCACCAGTGCTTCAAGAGAAATCTGCTAAGGCATGGGGAAACCATGCACTCGCTTTCAGAACTATTCTGGAAGTATTGGACGATAAATAAATGAAAGATTCTTCGATATTTGAATTAAGTAACGGCTTACAATGTGCGTTTCAGCAAAATCGCAGTACCGTTGCTCATATCGCCGTGGCCATAAAAGCTGGCTCTAGAGATGAACTAGCCCACCAACAGGGACTGGCACATTTCATAGAACACAATCTTTTCAAAGGCACTTCCAAACGAAAGGCATACCATATTCTTTCTAGACTTGATGATGTAGGTGGAGAACTAAATGCCTATACCACGAAGGAGGAGACCATTATTCATGCTAGCTTTTTAAAGGGCGATGTTCGTAGAGCACTTGATTTAGTAGCAGATGTTGTCGCAAACAGCATATTCCCAGTTAAAGAATTAGAAAAAGAAAAGGATGTCATTAAAGACGAAATTTATAGTTACAAAGACAGCCCTAGCGAGCGCATCTTTGATGATTTCGAAGACCTCGTCTTTCGAGGAGATCCTCTAGGTAGAAATATTTTAGGAACGCCCGAGAGCGTTGACGGGTTAAACA
>CAJJCK010000235.1 GCA_905182675.1 uncultured Cryomorphaceae bacterium
GACTGCCATGGCGCTGTCTAGCGTGGGCTATTCACCGGTTATCGTAAGTAGAGGATATAAAGGCAGGCTTAACAAGGTTGCAACTGTTGTACATAGTGAACACACCACAGCGTCCGTGGGTGACGAAGCTAAATTTCATTCGCAATTCTTTCCTGTAGTCATCGGAAAAGATCGAATAAAGGCATGCGCACTCGCAGCCCATTACTGTGCTACGCATCAATTAAAAAAACCTGTACTAGTTTTGGATGATGGGTTACAACACTACCCGTTAAACACTGATTTTAAAGTCGTTTGCACAAAAAGCCATTCTCCTTTTTGGAAGGATACATTATTACCCTCCGGTAGATTAAGGCAGATACCTCATTCGAAATTTGACGCTATTGTGGTGCTCGGGAATACTTTACCAAATGGATATACCATGGAACCGGACTTATTTCATTTTAAATTAAAAATCAGATTAATCCGAGGATCACGTCTTCCGGGACTCGTTGTATGTGGATTAGCAAATAACGACGCTTTTTCAGAGGATCTTAAACACGAAATAGGTGAAACCCGTATCGATATGATAGGTTATAACGACCACTATAAATACAACGCTAAAGACCTGAAAATCATTGAGAAAAGAAGTTCCGCTTACAACCATCATGTACATTGCACCACGAAAGACGCTTCTAAAATTGAGACGCTTATTTCCCATTCAAACTCGCTTATAACATTAAGTGTTTGGGATATAGAACCTGCCATAAACGCTGACAACCAACTCCTGCTTGAAGCAATGGTAAAAAGGATTGAATATGTCTCTAATAATCGACTTAAAAAATCAAGTCGAAAAGCGTAAATTAGCCGACTAATCATCACGCTATGTCTAGTATTTACGATACTTACGAACCAGTAATCGGCCTCGAAGTTCACGTTCAGTTAAGCACAAAAAGCAAGGCCTATTGTGGTGATGCTACCTCTTATGGTGCGTCACCCAACTCACAAGTAAGCCCCATTAGTCTGGGACACCCAGGTACATTGCCAATGTTCAATAAAGACGTGGTCAATTATGCCGTTAAATTAGGGATCGCTTGTGACTGTGATATAAGAGAACGGAATGAGTTTGCGCGTAAGAATTACTTTTATGCAGATTTACCTAAGGGCTATCAAATCACCCAGGATACCACTCCAATTTGCACCGGTGGTTTCATTCGTATTAAAACTGCCGAGGGCACTGATAAGAACATCAACCTAACCAGAATCCACATGGAAGAGGATTCAGGGAAAAGCATACATGATATTGACCCATTCAACACTCTAGTTGACCTGAATCGTGCGGGTATACCATTGCTCGAAATGGTCTCTGAACCGGAAATCAAAAATGGTGAAGAAGCGTACAGTTATCTCAGTGAGATCAGAAAACTGGTACGTTACTTAGACATCTCAGATGGCAACATGGAGGAAGGATCACTTCGTTGTGACCTGAATATATCAGTCCGAAAAAAGGGAGTTGAAAAGTTTGGAACGAAAGTAGAAGTAAAGAATATGAATTCCTTCCGTAACGTTCAGAAGGCAATTGATTATGAGGTCATTCGTCAGATAGATATGATAGAGGCTGGTGAGAGTGTTCAACAGCAGACACGTACTTACGACGCAGCCAAGAACAAAACTATTGGCTTAAGAACAAAAGAAGACGCACATGACTATCGCTACTTTCCTGAGCCAGACCTTGTGCCTGTTATAATTCCTGAGAGCTACGTAAATAATGTCCGAGAGCAAATGCCGCTGCTCCCCTACGAGCTATTTAAAAAATATACTCAAGAACTTGGACTAAGCGAATACGATGCCTTTGTCTTAACTGACAACAAGGAGTTTGCTTTATTTTTTGAGCAGATGATTGCGCATACTACCAATTATAAGGCAGCGACAAACATGATGATTGGTCCGATTAAAAGTTGGATGAACGAACAAAGTATGGATATTGCCCTTTTCCCGGTAACACCCGCTCAGCTTGCAACCGTTATTGCTCTTGTAGATGAGGGTCAAATCTCTACGACAACGGCAAATCAAAAGCTTTTCCCTGCCCTTTTAATTGAGCCTAACGCTAACCCTAAATTACTATGCGAAGAAAATGGCTGGTTGCAACAAGGTGATGCAGATCAGTTGTCTCAATGGGTAGATCAAGCATTAGCCGCTTATCCAGATAAAATAAAAGAATATCAAGAAGGAAAAAAGGGGTTGATTGGACTGTTCATGGGTGAAGTCATGAAATACAGCCAGGGCAGTGCCGATCCTAAAAAAGCAAGTGCCTTATTAAGGAGTAAACTAGATGCGTAATCTAACCTTTCCATTTGGGCTTTTCACAGTTTTACTAATCCTGAATTCTTGTACGAAACAGGCGAAAACCCTTATTCACTTTGACTCTATTGAGCGGGGTAGTTATACGGTACAAATGCGTCAATCCGACGGAACATTTAACACTGTAGACACGCTCGAGATAGCTGGTAACGATATTTTTGAAATTGCTTTCGATACAATGAGAATGATAAGCTTCATTCCAATTGAAGGTGAGCTGCCTGTTGTTCACGCCATAGTAGGACCACAAACAAAAGACCTTTACATTAACCGTGATGGTTTCATCAGTGGCGACAAGGAAAATAATTGGCTTGCCTCTCAACGTAAAATGCAGCTTGACCTTCTAAGGTTTGTAGACAGTTTAGACGTTATTAAAGAAACCTACATAGATAGTAGTACATTCCATGGTTTAAACGAGTTAGATAGTGCCTTCTTTACTTATGCGGATGCCTATCGTGGTCGTATTATTGACAGTATTATAAAAGCACCAGCGCTATTATCGAATCTAATGGCCATTTATCATAGAATTGGTAACAAGCCTGTGATCGACTATATGGTGGATAGAGATGCGTTGAGCAACATGGCAGACGTACTAGATTCTTCCTACCTAGGAAGTGCAGACGTAGCTGCCTTCAGACTTTGGATAACTGAATTTGAGGAAACCTATCAATTCACATTACGTGTCGAAAAGGCGGCTGATAAATTCATTCCTGGCCATCCTTTCCCTGAGCTGACTTTAGAGACGCCCCAAGGAAAATTGACTAATATTCCAAAGATGAGTCTTGACAATCATGTGATTGCCATCTGGGCCTCATGGTGCACACCTTGTAGAACGGAGCTGAAAGGATATGTTAAATCAAATAATATCAACGATTGGGTCTTTCTTTCCATAGACGGCCTTCCACAACAGCGTAGTCCTTTAGGGGAGTGGTACGAAGCAATTGTTACGGATGGATTAGAAGGAAGAACACATTTAAGTGATTTAGGAGGATCTAGAAGTACCATCATCGAATCTTTAGGTATACGTGAGCTCCCAGTTTATTTCAAAGTAACTAACGGTATAATTACGCAAAGAGCAACATCCATTAAAGCATTAAAACTGTGATCGATTCAGAGTACAAGACTCTATTTAGATGTTTCTGCTCTGTCTATAACTAACCTAATGTGCGCCAAGTGATGTTGTCCATGCCATGCATACATCTGCACGCTTTCTTTCATAGTATATTCACGCTTTTCCTCCATATGGAAATAGCTTTTCTCCCACCCTGCAGGTGTTATTCCATTTAAAAAACTCACCCATCTTTCATGGAGACTTGCCAGTAGTATCACACTAAGGAAAGGGTCTGTAGTATAATCAGGTAACAAGGCATAGGTATCTTGTGAATAACCGGGGACCTCAGGAGTAGTGATCGCTGTAACTGCCAATCTCTGTCTGTTAAATCCATTCATATGGGAATCTGCCATATGGTGTACCAATTGTCTAGGAGTCCATCCTCCATCTCTGTATGGCTCATCCCA
>CAJJCK010000236.1 GCA_905182675.1 uncultured Cryomorphaceae bacterium
GTCGCTGAGGACAGTGTTTATACTATAAATGTTCGCCAGGGCTGCAGCGGTTCCACTGGAGGAAATTTTTATTTTGAGGCGGATGGTGTCCGCATTACTCCGAATTACTATACCACAAACACAGGGAGTTGGAATATTATGGCGAACAAGGCCATTCCCAATGTCATTCTGTCTAAGAGTGATAGATCAGTTAAATTCGTCGCGAATGGTGGTGGCTTTAATGTAACGAGCTTTGAGTTTATCGCAACAGGAAGCACCTCCTCTATAACGGCAGAATACGTTCATTCTAGAACAAGATCAAGCACCTGGATTGAGGTGCAAACGAACAAGCCTGTTGATACCCTAAACTTAGGAGCCATTTCATCTTATGCCGTTACTGTGAATGGCTCAGCAGTGAGTGTTTTACAGTTAAAACCTAGCCCAAATAATTCTAGGAGCTTTTTGGTTGAAGTGGCCCAAGCGATGACATTCTTAGATGAGATTAAAATCTCCTACAGCGGAACCTCCTTAAAGGCAGTGGACGGAACATTGGTTCAGGGGTTCACACTGGAGTTGGTAGAAAATCTTTTGCCAACGGTTCAGGTCATCCCGGGAAAAATTGAAGCAGAGGCTTATACCTCTATGCAGGGTATTTCCGTTGAGAACACAAGTGACCTTGGTGGTGGACAGAATATTGCATACTTAGACCAAGGTGATTATATCATTTATGATGTGAAGGTGCTTAACAGCAATTCCTATGAAGTCCTGTATAGACATGCTTCTGAAAGTCAAGGTGCGCTACAGCTTCAATTACTAGATACTTCTGGTGCCCTTATTTCTAATTTGCACTACGCTACACTATTGTCTACCGGCGGATGGCAGAATTGGCAGACCACTAGTTTCTCCACAGGACCTTTAACGGCGGGAGATTATAAATTGAAAGTAGATATATTACAAGCACCATTTAATTTGAATTGGTTTGAATTTGTCCCAAGTATAAATATTACTGAAGCAGCCTTAGAGCCTGATCATGGCGGCTTGCGTGTATATCCTAACCCTTCCGTAGATCGTTTAACTGTTCAATATGACTGGGATCCGTCTTTGACGTATGGGATATTTATGTATGATTTAGGCGGAAAGTTATGGTATAAAATGACGGAACAAACGATGCAAGGGCCCATGGAATTGTCCACCTCTAATATTCCTAATGGATCCTATGTGATCACTGTAACTACTGCCGATGGGAAACGTTTTTCAAAACAGGTCTCGGTTCTGCATTAAGAAATAAGCGTCAAAATTGGGTTTTATTCAGTTTTGCATGCATGTAGTTTGTCCAATGATTGTCCGGCATTGATCCCTTGGTATAAGCTGGTTATGTTTGAACTTTAGCACTAGACAAGAAAGTCGTAAAGTGACTCCCTGTGGGTCGTAGATTATTTAAAAAGATATCATGAGAAATGTATTATTCCTAGCAGCAAGTCTTTCCATTGTATGGACAAGTTGTTCTTCACCTGAGGCACAATCAGATGATGCTGTGGGTGACTTAATGTCTAAAATGTCTTTAGATGAAAAGGTGGGCGAAATGACGCAGTTAACCATCTGGCCACTTTTAGAAGCAGATGATGATGGGCTACTGATGCCGCAACGTGGAGACAGTACAAAACTCTATGACGCACTTGTAAATCACCATGTAGGTAGTATTTTGAACGTAGAGGCACACGATTATACCGTAGATCAATGGACAGAATTACACAAATTGATTGCAAGCATCTCCTCGTTAAAGCCGAATAAAATACCCGTTCTGTATGGTATAGACGCCATTCATGGTATTAATTATACCAAAGGAGCTACCCTGTATCCACAACAGATTGGTCAAGCCGCCGCTTGGGATACCTTAATGGCAAAGACTATTGGTGAGCAAACGGCTATCGAAACTCGCATATCGGGTATACCATGGGCCTTTTCTCCAGTGCTTGATGTTGCTAGAGATCCAAGGTGGCCAAGATTTTGGGAAACTTACGGAGAAAGCACTGTCTTAGCTTCATGGATGGGAGCCGCTTATACCCGAGGAATGCAGGGAACAGACGCTAAAATTGATGACAATCATGTCGCAGTTAGTTTAAAGCACTTCTTGGGATACAGCGCTTCCGTCACTGGAAAAGATCGTACACAGGCTTGGATTGCAGAACGCCAACTAAGAAGGTACTATTTGCCCACATTTGCAGCAGCTATAGATGCTGGAGCTAAAACAGTGATGATCAATAGTGGCGATATCAATGGAATTCCTGTACATGCTAGTAAGGAGATCCTTACTGACATCCTTAGAGGCGAATTAGGTTTTGAAGGTATTGCGGTAACCGATTGGGCCGATATTCACTATCTATTCAACAGACACCGGGTAGCAAAAGATTACAAAGACGCCGTGGCGATGGCAATCAATGCCGGAATAGACATGAGCATGGTGCCTGATGATCTAGATTTTCCAAGATTACTCAAAGAGTGTGTGGAGGAGGGCCTAGTTCCAATGTCCAGAATTAACGAAAGTGTCCGTCGCATCCTACAGGTAAAGATGGACCTCGGGTTATTTGAAGGTAACGTTCGACCGGATCTGGCATTATTTAATTGCGATGAACATAAAGCCACCGCGCTCAAGGCAGCTCAAAACTCCTTAGTGCTACTGAAAAACAAGAATGTATTGCCATTGAAAAAGGCCCCACTTGTTACTGGCCCTACTGCCAATAGCCTTATACCACTGAACGGTGCTTGGTCACACAGCTGGCAAGGTGACAATCCAGGCTTAGCTAATACAGGAAAAGTACCAACTATTGCAGAGGCCATGGAAGCCCGTGGAGCGACCTACTACACTTCTGGAGAGGACATCAATGTTTGGGAGCCCACAGGTAGGCTTCGCACGGCTTCATTAAAGGGTGAAACCGTGGTTGTTGCTTTTGGCGAATGGTCTTATTGTGAAGGGGTTGGAGATATAGAGGACATGTTCCTTCCTGCTGCCCAGTATGAAATGATCAAAGACATCAAAGAAAGAGGAGCGACAGTTGTCGGTGTAATGACCGCAGGTCGTCCAAGGAATATTCGTGATGTTGAGCAATACTTTGACGCGTTATTATACGCCCCGTTGCCGGGTGATTTCGGTGGTGAAGCCATTGCGGGTGCGTTATTTGGAGAGTTCAACCCATCAGGAAAGTTGCCATTTACGTTTCCACGTCAGCCTTCTACTCACATCACTTTTGACCACAGGGTTGCAGATGCAATGAGTGTTGCCGCTGGGCCTTCTGGAGACAAAGGGACTGCATCTTTTGGTCCACAGTTTGAGTTTGGACATGGTTTGAGTTATACGTCTTGGTCTGTAACTTCTGCGTTAGTGAACGCGGAGGTTAACGAAGAATTGGTTGTGAATATCACCATCTCTAATACCGGGAGCATGTCAGGTAAGCACACGGTTCCTATTTACTATGAAGATCTCGTGGCCAGTATAGTGCCAAGTGTTAAAAATCTCTGTGCCTTTGCTCAGGTAGATTTAGTACCAGGTGAACAATCTGTCATTGAACTGCGAATTCCACGCGAACGTTTTGCCTTAGTGGATGCCTCTAACAAATGGGTCGTGGAAGAAGGTGATATGAAATTAATGGTGGGTGAGGAAGTTCATGATTTTGTGATCAAGTAATCCTTACCATCTATATCATTACATAAAAACCCCCCATGAGGCAGTGCCACGTGGGGGGTTTTTATGTAAATCAAACATGTTTTATTCTTTTTCAGTGCTGTTCAGCCAAAGAGATTGAAGTCTGAGCTGCTCCTTCGTGGGTGTTTTCATGAATCTAATGTAATGGCTTTTCACTCCAGAAGTTGTCTTTATGGAATAAGGGAGTATTATATCTGCGCCACTACGTTGCACTTCAAGTTGAATGACCTCGTCCTTTGAGACATAACCAAACTCATTTTGAAGCTTGTCGTTATAAGAAGTTAACAGATCACCCTCTTGCAGTCCGATCTCGTCGTTCTTTCCTACTTTTTTTATGGTGTAGCGACCTTTTCTCGCGATGCGGGATCGTTTCACATCGTTATCTTTCAAAGGATCAACGACAATTTCGCCTTTGAAGCTGCGGTCATATTCTATCCCAACTTTATGGAGGTATTCTTTAATAGGCAAGTCCTCTCTCCCTGTGATGTAGCGGTCAAAAAACGTTTGTAATGCAGGGTCTGACATCGATACAAATTCAGCGATAATATCTGAATCCTTGAAGCTCTTGTTAGGCCCGTACTTGTTTCTCAAAGCAAGGATGATGTCGAGTAGGTCTTTTTTACCGTTGGTCAGTTCCATGATACGTATGTCTAACAAAGCGCCCAGGACTGCACCACGTTGGTATACCTGTGGGTATTGTTTTTTGTAGGGCTTTTCTAGTACATTTTCACTCATCTCTGTGAACGACATGTCATCGTTAGGAAATTTATCGCTGGTCACGAGTTTCCCACGAAGTAAGGTGCGCACGTATTCTTCTTTGTCAATGACATTGCCTTTTACTTGACTTATGCCTGCGAAGTATTCTGTAATTCCTTCGTAGAGCCATAAGTGTTGGCTCATTTTTGGTTCGATGTAGTTGAAGTTTCCAATTTCCTCACTGTGTAGTCCGAGCGGTGTGAGAATATGAAAGAATTCATGAATACAGACATCTGCCATGCCCTCTAAGACACTGCTACCTCCAAAGTCAGGCAGGAAATAGACAGAGCTATTGCCATGCTCTAGCGCGCCAAACCCTTTCCCTGCTAACTGGCGAATGACTTTGATGATTTGACCAATGCGAATCTCCGTTCCATTGAACAGGCCTTCAAACTCTGTGTAGTCTTTGATATAGAATATGAAGGCGTAATTCGTAACGGGTAGTTCACCGTCTAGGAAGTTCTCAATGGCACCCATGCTGGTTTTCACGGCATCATAGATATCTCCAGACAGCGCCCTACCATTTTCGGTAAACACGCTGATGGTTACTTTTGCTTCCCCGAGTCTAAAAGAGGTGGTATCTGGCTTACTGACCATAATCGGGCAGTCTAGAAAGTGATGGTAATTCCGGGCATTGAATATCTGGCTGTTTCCATAACGATAGCTTTCCATAGCACTTACTCCATATAAACTAGGGCTCTTTTGAACTTCTAGCGTGATGGGAAGGCTTTCTTGACCTTCGAAGAATCCAAAATAGCCCGCGGCATTTAAGAGAAAATTGCGATGTTCTTGGTTGTTAGTTCCTGCAGGCTCAAACACTTTGTTTTTCCGAACCTTTGAATCGAAGGTGTCTTCTGCCCAATACTCAATTTCCGCAGGTAAACCAATGATCGTATAGGTGTTGCGTTTCTTTTTGACTTTTAAGGCGTTGCCTGAATCATCGTATGCTTTGAAATCATAAATAAACCTGCCATAGTCAAGCGTCGCATAGGTTCCGGGAATTGTAGCAGGAAAATGAAAAGAGTACTCTTCGTCTAGTGTTTTTCCTAGACCTATCATAGAGGCATCAAGGGTAATCTTAACGCGATCGTCTACAACGTTAGTCAGGTCTATCTTATAGGAATGGACACCTGTTTTTTGAGCTGCTGCAAATAAGGGTAGTGCAAGAAAACACAGGTAGATTAAGTTCTTCATGGATAGGTATGGCTAGGTTGAATTTTACTTGTGCTAAGATATTTAAATGTAAAAAGGATTCGAAAAAAAAGAACCCCCCACCGATTTAACGGTGGGGGGTTCAAAACATTTAAACGATTAATTAAGCAGTCGCTTTGTTGTCGCTTATTGCTAGAGCGTAAATCACTAAACCGAAACCGATTTTGTTGATTGCATCAGCAACATTGTAACATAAATTCAATATTTCCGTGTTTGCTTCGATACCTAGGTCCATTCCGAAAAATCCACCTGTTGTACCCAAGATGTAACCGATCGGGTAAATACCCCATCCAATAATAACAAATTTACCTAAAGCCTTATTTGCTTTAGCAACCTGTCCACCTGCGCTGTTTGCAAGCTTGGCAACATCTCCGCGCCATACCATCCATACAATGTAGAAGTAAGCAGCACCAGAAAGTGCACCCCAGAATGCTGACATAGCTTCAGTTGCATAGAATGCTTCACCGATGTAACCAGTAACAAGCATTATTACAGAAGCTCCGATAAGTTTCCAAAGGATTGATTTTGTACCGCCTGCTTTCTTAGTGATAAGATAAAACTCAACACACATCAATGGAACAGTTAAAGTCCAATCTACATAACGCAGGACTACTGGGCTATCTCCTGTAGATGCATAATAGTCACGCATGTAATAATAGTGTACTGCGGCAATACCAGTGATCAATCCACTAACAAGCATTGATGTTTTCCACTCGTCAGAAACTCTACTTCTCTCGAAAAAGAAGAATACTGAAGCTGCTAACATTGCCATGTAACCGGCAAAGAATGTAAACGATACGTAATCGTCTGGTGCGAACCCTAAGGATCCATCTAAAAATAATGACATGTGTTTTGTTTTTAAAAGGTTATAACTACATGTTAACCTACTAAAACAATAATTGTTTACAAAAAGATATGAGTAAGTTTATATACTTAAAATGACCTGCTTTTATAGAATACAATACTTAGAAACTGGTTTTTGGCCAAAATCAACGAACTTATCGGGGGTATGATTGGTTAAAAACATGAAGTGTCATAGGTACATTTAATATGGTGATTTACGAAATTGGACTTGTTGGATTGGGTGCTGCAAATTCACTATTACTGCTGGAAATGGAGCGAAAAGGGTTGCTTGATGACTATGCTGTTTTGGTACTTGAGCCGGATACAAAATTAACCAATGACAAGACGTTTTGTTTTTGGGCTGATCCTGAGTCAGATATGGTAAATCAACTTAAAGATTTGATTTCTCATTCCTGGAGTGTCGTGGAAACTAAAGAAGGCAAGCAGTCGCTTGAAAATATGCGCTATTATATGATCGAAAGCTTAGCGCTCTATCATAGGACTCGAGAACTACTAGACTCCAGCCATAACATTACTCATGTCCGTTCGACCTTAGAAGAAATCCGTGCTCATTCTTCCTTTATAGAATTAGCCACCTCAGAAGACAAGTACCAAGTAAAGAAGGTATACGATAGCCGGGCTTTATTGCCAAAGGAGGTCATTGCAACACCTGTTCTTCAAAGTTTTCAGGGATGGCGAGTAACATTCGATAGAAACGTATGTGTTCCGAACGAAATGCGGTTGATGGATTTTAGTATTCCTCAAAATGAGGCGACCCAGTTCATGTATGTGCTGCCGACTGCTACAAATAAAGCCCTGATCGAAATGACTCGTTTTGATAGGACCGTGTTGCCTGAAGAATTGGCTCAGCACCATCTAAAGAGCTATTTACTCGCGATGGGTTGCGGGTATGAAATAAATCACATAGAACGCGGGGTTATCCCTATGTCCCAGCATGTAGAAGATCATCACAGCGACCCTAGAGTGATTTCTATGGGTAGTAGAGCGGGTAAAATCAAATCCACCTCTGGCTATGCTTTCAAGAGCATGTTTGAGCATGCCCAGGAATTGGTTCAAGATCAACACCCACCACGTTTAGCCAGGTTGTCTTTTGCCCAAAGGCTTCCAAATAGGTTCGTGTTCTATGACTTTCTCTTGCTTTATATCTTTAAGTTCCGACCACACTGGGGTAAGGAAATATTTGAGCGCTTGTTCCAAAAGCAACCACCACATGAAGTCTTTGAATTTCTAGAAGAACGTTCCACCCTCCGCTGGGAGGTTCAAATGTTTGCTAAACTTCCCATATTCAAATTTTTATGGAGTGTTTTATTCTCGACCATTTCTTATGTTTTTTCAGCGCCACAACGATCACTACCATTGGTTGTAGGTAGTTGCGTCCTCCTGCTCAACTACTTTTCCCCAGGGACTGGTAATACCGCAGGACTGTCTGTTCTCCTTGTCATGCTTTTCATTGTAGGAATTCCCCATGGCGCTTTGGACGGGTATATTACACAACGTAAATCAAAATTGTTGCCCTTTGTCTTGCGATATCTTTCCATGATGCTTCTGGTGATACTCTTATGGACGGCTTCACCTTTAACGGGTTTAGTAACCTTTATTTGCTATAGTGCCTGGCATTTTGGTGAGACTGACCTCAAAGAGTGGGGGTTGTCAAGCACATTTCTATCCTCCTTGTGGGGAGCGCTACTTCTGGGTGTAATACTGATATCTCATACACAGGAGATGAATACGGTGTTTCTTCAAATGAATGTGCCAATTCTAGACCTCTCTCCAGAAACTGTTGTGCTTGTAACCCGTGGTTTAATTTTAGTGAGTATTATACTCGGCCTCTTGTTGAGGTCTGTCCCATGGCTTATTTCCATCATTGCGCTTGTTGTTGGAACGCAGCTAAGCCTTGCCCTAAGTTTTGGTTTGTACTTTGTGCTTCAGCACAGTGTTACCGGATGGAATCATTTGAAAATCTCCCAAGATTGGACCAATAAATCCATGTGGATACGTTCTTTGCCCTTTTCAGGTGGTGCGGTGTTACTGTTCCTTCTTGTTTTCCAGTTTGATAAGAACTCGTTGTTAGAATGGTCGAGCTACTTTCTCGTATTCTTGAGTGCACTGAGCTTACCGCACATTTATTTCATGTCACGTTTTTACCAAAAAACATAACGAGTTTCGTGCTACGGTCGAAGGCGATCTACCCCAATTTCTTCTTGAGTGTGATTTGAGTGATTTCTGGCCACATACCTACTCTTCCAGGAAAAGCCAAGAACCCAAAACCTCTATTCACGTGCAATACTTGACCATCAGGTTCAGGGTACAAGCCAGCCCATTTTGGGTATTTAAATTTTACAGGGGACCATTTGATCCAACCTGGAATTTCTATTCCAAACTGCATTCCGTGCGTATGGCCGCTTAATGTAAGGTGCACCTTTTTGTTGTGTTGCTTTACCTGCGCATCAAAATGCGAGGGATCATGGCTGAGCAGAACGGTAAATGCATCTTCAGGTATCCCGGAAAGTGCTTGATCTAGATCTCCATATTGAGGAAAAGGAGGAAGTCCCCAATTCTCAACTCCTGCCAGATAAATACGCTGGCCTTCACGTTCAAAATACCTGCTGTCATTCAGGAGTAGGTCCATGCCCATCTCCTTGTGAATTTCTTTTAACCTGTTGAGATTGTCTACTTTATCCTTGGCAGATGGGAATCTCCAGTAATCTCCATAATCGTGGTTTCCCAGAATAGAGAACACACCGTTTTTACCTGATAGCTTTTGAAAAGTACTGATCCATTCTTCGGCTTCAGAAGCAGTATTATTCACTAGGTCCCCAGTAAACATGACAACATCAGCGCCTAGCTGTGTGACCATGTCAACACCGTAGGAGACTTTTTCCACATTATCAAAAGAGCCGCTGTGGATATCAGATATTTGGGCAATAGTAAAGCCATCAAAAGCATCAGGCAGGTCATCAAATTCTAAGGTGTGGCTGATGACTCGATACCGGTAACGTCCTTTCCATATTCCATCAATGATCCCGATCAAGGGTATAGCGGCAATACCAAGTGCGAGTTGAGAGATAAAGGTCCGACGCTCTGGCATGATTGTCGGCTGTGTAGTGATTGCGCGAAAGATGAATTGGCCTAAACGGAAGACATCCTCAATAATCAGAGGAGCCATAATAACCATCTTCGGAACGGCAATTAAAATGGTAGTACCTACAAGAAGACTTAGATATTTATAGTCCACCTTCCCGGAAGTCATCATCAATGACATATAGATGCTAAAAATGATGTAGGCGATGGTAATCCCCCAATAGATCCATGGGGTCGCAGAAGATTTAAATACGGTTTTGAATGCTTGATAGGCATAGAAGTCTATGGCCAGAACAAATCCAAGGGTGAACAGGATTCTAAAAATCATGATGTCTGATTGAATGCTTAATAACAACGCCATATTGTGCCGATTGTTTTGTC
>CAJJCK010000237.1 GCA_905182675.1 uncultured Cryomorphaceae bacterium
CTTAAACAGAGTCTGGAAAGCAATTTCACCTCACTTGGTGCAAATACTTTAACTATTCGCAATTCTCAAGGAGGCTTTTTTGTTAACAACGCGGACTACAGACAAAATCCAGAAATCACTTACCGAGAGGCTTTGGCATTTAAAGAGCGTATGGATTACCCCGGATCAAAAACCAGTTTAACCTACATAGCCTCGGGTACAGCGAAATTGTCTTATGATAATACATCCACGAATCCAAATACTCAAATTGTTGCTACGGATGAAAATTACATGTACACGGGTGGGTTCGAATTAGCCGAGGGCAGAAACTTCAATCTTGATGATGTTTATTCTGGGAGGAATTACACCATTCTAGGGAGTGAAACGAAAACTACGCTCTTCGATCAGGAAAGTGCAGTTGGTAAAAATATACGAATTAAAGGCAAGCCCTACTTAGTCATTGGCGTATTAGCTGAAAAGGGCTCTTCAGGGATGTTCTCAGGTGACAGAGGCGCTTGGGTAACCATGAATTATGCCAGAGCTAATTTTTCAGGAGGTCGTCCAAACTATATTCTGAGCATAAACGCACCCAATGCAGAAACCCTTGAGGCTGTGCAAGGACAAAGCTTTTCTTTAATGAGAAGTGTTCGGAAACTGGTACCTAAAGAACGTGATAACTTCAGCATTACACGGAGTGATAATGTCGCTAAAAGTCTAATCGAAAATTTAGATATGGTCACCTCTGGCGCATTTATCATCGGATCTATAACCCTGTTGGGCGCATCCATTGCCTTGATGAATATTATGCTGGTCAGCGTGACAGAGCGTACAAAAGAAATAGGTACGCGTAAAGCTATAGGCGCAACAAAACGAGCCATCAGTGCACAATTCTTAGGTGAAGCAATCATGATCACTCAACTAGGCGGATGGACCGGTATCATCTTCGGAATAATTATAGGAAATGTCGTCGCAAATCAAATAGGCGGTAGCTTTTTCATTCCCTGGACATGGATTACCGTAGCCTTCTTTATCTCCGTGGGAGTAGGTGTTCTAGCAGGATGGTACCCCGCTAAGAAAGCATCAGACTTAGATCCTGTCGAGGCACTACGCTACGAGTAAAGCACTACGCGAAGATTCATCTGGCAGAGAGAATAACGGAAATATGGATCTGAAAAAAGCCATCCCGATGGGATGGCTTTTTCTTTGCATTCGTAAAACAATCTGTTTTGTCTTAAGCTTCCGCGACAACGTCAAACTCGATGTTAACAACAACGGTACGGTGTAAGCGAACAGCAACTGTATAGTTACCCAAAGCCTTAATAGAACCACCCACGATCTGAATAAATTTCTTCTCTAGAGTAACTCCATTTTTAGAAAGCTCATCTGCAACATGCTGGTTGGTTATTGAACCAAACAACTTGTTACCCTGACCAGTCTTAGCAGTCATTTTTAATTCGATAGCAGACAGCTTTTCAGCCATTGCTTGTGCATCAGTAACAGCCTTAGCTTCCTTGTGTGCACGTTGACGCAAGTTTTCAGCCAATACTTTTTTAGCACTTTCAGTAGCTAGTGAGCCTAAACCTTGAGGTATTAAGAAGTTACGTCCGTAACCATCTTTTACAATTACCACGTCGTCCGTAAAACCTACGTTTTCTACGTCTTTTCTTAGAATGATTTCCATGGTACTCTTTTATTTAAGGTTATCAGCTACGTAAGGCATCAACGCAATGTGACGCGAACGCTTAATAGCCGTAGACAATTTTCTCTGGTATTTCAATGAAGTACCAGTTAGACGACGCGGTAAGATTTTTCCCTGAGCGTTGATAAAACGCAACAAGTAATCTGGATCCTTGTAGTCAATATATTTTATACCTGATTTCTTAAAACGACAGTACTTTTTCTGGTTGCCGCTTTCTACGTTGATGGGCGCGAGGTAACGTACATCGCCCTTTCCTTTAGTTGCCATAGTCAGTCTATTTAAGCGTTCTTTTTAGCACGACGCTTTGCAGCGTACTCAATTGCATATTTGTCCATTCTAACAGTCAAAAAGCGCATTATACGCTCATCTCGCTTAAATTCAACTTCCACAGGCGCAATTGCTTCACCAGGAGCTGTAAATTCTAAAAAATGGTAAAAACCACTTTTTTTCTTTTGGATTGGGTACGCCATCTTCTTGAGGCCCCAGTTTTCTTTGTTGATAATGTTCGCACCTCTGTCTTTCAACAAGGCAACGTACTTATCTACCGCTTCCTTTACCTGATCTTCAGATAAAACGGGATTCAAAATGAAAACGGTTTCGTATTGATTCATAATTATTTGAACTAAAAATTTAGGAGTGCAAATGTACAAGACTTTTCCCAACGAACCAACTAATGTTAGCAACGTGTGGACAGCTCTTTTTTTATTTCACCCATATAAGGTCAAAACCTCGCTTATATTTGTGGTATGGAGCAGTTCATTGTATCAGCACGTAAATATAGACCACAAGCCTTTGAATCCGTGGTTGGTCAGTCGCATATTACGGACACTTTATTAAAAAGTGTACAGAGCGACCATCTTGCTCAGGCTTTGCTATTCTGCGGCCCAAGAGGGGTTGGCAAGACTACATGTGCACGAATTTTAGCGAAAGTAATTAATTCGGGTGTCGAACTCAACGACGATGAGCTGGCGCTGAATATCTTTGAACTGGATGCCGCATCCAACAACTCTGTCGATGATATAAGACGATTGATTGATCAGGTTCGGTTCGCACCGCAGACGGGAAAATTTAAAGTTTATATTATTGATGAGGTTCACATGTTGAGCCAACAAGCCTTTAATGCCTTTTTAAAAACATTAGAAGAGCCTCCAGCGCATGCCATCTTTATCTTAGCAACGACAGAAAAGCACAAGATCATACCCACCATTCTTTCTCGTTGTCAAATATTTGATTTCAAAAGAATTACAGTAGAAGATATTGCAAATCACTTGGCCTATGTTGCCACCCAGGAAGGAATACAAGCAGAACCTGAGGCGTTGCATATGATTGCGGAGAAAGCGGATGGCGCATTGCGAGATGCACTGAGTCTCTTCGACCGTATGGTCAGTTTTTCTGGAGACACCCTCACTTATGCTCAGGTGGTGGAAGTGCTTGATATTCTTGACTACGATTACTTTTTTAAAACCATAGACCTTGCCCAAGGAGTCAATTACCCTGATTTATTATTACTTTATAATGAAGTCTTGGAAAAAGGATTTAATGGACATGAGTTTGTAGTGGGTATGTCCAAGCACTTTAGAGATTTACTGGTTGCACGCGAGCCTAAGACAGTGCAACTTTTAGAGGTAGGTCCGGCCATAAAGCAGCGCTACTTATCGCAAAGTTCACAGAGTGCTACCCGGTTTTTACTGCATGGACTTAAGGTGTTTAATGATCTAGACAGTCAGTATAAGATGTCAAGTCAACCAAGAATA
>CAJJCK010000238.1 GCA_905182675.1 uncultured Cryomorphaceae bacterium
CTATGATAGTTTTTCTGCATTTAACTTTCTCATTACACGAAGTCTATTCCTAGAAATGGGTTTTGATGAGACGATTCAAGGGTATGGACATGAAGACACCATGTTTGGACAGCAATTGCGTTACAGATGCGCCTCTATCCTGCATATTGATAATCCTGCATACCATATTGGCATTGATGAAAACGATGTTTTTATGGATAAAACCCAACAAGCTGTAGATGGATTAGCCACACTAATTAATGCGGGTAAAATTGATGAGAACGTTGCTTTATTCAGAACCTACAACACGCTTCGTAAATTCAAACTACAACTGGTGATCAAAGCTCTAAATATTTTATTTGGAGCAAGTATAAAAAGTGCGTTATCCTCTAAGCACCCACCGTTGTTTTTATATGATGTCTATAAGATACTTAGGCTGTCCCATCACCCTATAAAAATTGGGCGTAAAATGCCCTGAGTGGAACTTGTTCTTTCTCCCAAGTCAATGAATCTTGAGCTTTTTCCAGAGCGACACGATAGGACTTCTTAGACGCACCCACTGTTGCAATTGTATTTCGAAGCGCATCAATATCCTCAGGATTAACGGTGAGTCCAATGCCGAATTCCTCAACAATTTTGGCTACTTCTACGACCTGCGATGTTACCACAGGAAGGTCGCTATGTAAATAATCAAAAATTTTATTAGGCAAGCTAAATCTATAGTTGATGTTCGTGTCTTTATCTAAACTCAAACCTACATCTGCGCACCTTGTATACTGTAGAAGGGTGGCATAAGGCACGCGGTCAACAAAAATGACTTTATCAGACCATCCCTTTTCCTTCGCTTTAAGTTTTAGGGCAGGAATAGCATCTCCGCTTCCTACCAATAACAAACTCCAGTCAGGCATTCTGGAAATGGCTTCAAGTGCCTCTTCGAGGCCACGGTCTACATTCATTCCTGAGCCTTGATTAATAGCAATGAAGCCTTTCTCAGATAAGCCTAATGACGCTCTACTTACTTTTTCAACAGAAGGAACTGGCGATATGTTTCG
>CAJJCK010000239.1 GCA_905182675.1 uncultured Cryomorphaceae bacterium
CATTACCATTTCAACTCCTTCAGGAAGGTGAATTTCACCTGTAACATCAGTCGTTCTAAGGTAGAACTGCGGACGGTATTTGTTATGGAAAGGAGTGTGGCGACCACCTTCTTCTTTCTTCAATATATATACCTCAGCCTTGAATTTTTTGTGCGGAGTGATAGAACCTGGCTTACAGATTACCATACCACGACGAATATCTTCTTTAGCGATACCACGAAGTAAGATACCTACGTTGTCACCAGCTTCACCAGTGTCAAGAATCTTACGGAACATTTCAACACCAGTAATGGTTGAAGACAACTTCTCGTCACCAAAACCAATGATATCTACTACGTCACCCGTGTTACCAACACCAGTTTCAATACGTCCAGTTGCAACAGTTCCACGACCTGTAATTGAGAATACATCCTCAATAGGCATTAGAAATGGCTTCTCACGATCACGAACAGGCTCTTCGATCCAAGTATCACAAGCTTCCATTAATTCCATGATACTACCGACCCACTTGTCATCACCATTCAACCCACCTAGAGCAGAACCAGCAATTACAGGAGAGTTGTCTCCGTCGTACTCATAGAAAGAAAGAAGATCACGGATCTCCATTTCAACTAATTCCATAAGTTCTTCGTCATCAACCATATCGGCCTTATTCATGAAAACAACCATACGAGGTATACCAACCTGGCGACCCAATAGGATGTGCTCACGAGTTTGAGGCATAGGACCATCAGTAGCCGCAACTACAAGGATAGCTCCATCCATCTGTGCAGCACCAGTTACCATATTCTTCACGTAATCCGCGTGACCTGGACAGTCAACGTGGGCATAATGACGGTTAGCCGTCTCATACTCTACGTGAGAAGTATTGATAGTGATACCACGCTCCTTTTCTTCAGGAGCATTGTCGATAGAATCGAAGCTTCTCATTTCTGACAAACCTGCCTTCGCCAAACATGTGGTGATAGCAGCTGTCAATGTTGTTTTTCCGTGGTCAACGTGACCGATGGTACCAATGTTCAAATGAGGCTTGGTACGTTTGAATGTTTCTTTTGCCATGACGAGCGATTATTAAATATATAAAACAGTATAAAGATTCTAATTTATAGAGCCAATGACGGGAATTGAACCCGTGACCTCTTCCTTACCAAGGAAACGCTCTACCGCTGAGCTACATCGGCCTTAAGGCCTTAAAATTTGAGCGAAAGACGGGATTCGAACCCGCGACCCTCAGCTTGGAAGGCTGATGCTCTACCAGCTGAGCTACTTTCGCGATGGTGGGGGGAGCAGGATTCGAACCTGCGAAGGTTTCCCAACGGATTTACAGTCCGTCCTCGTTGGCCGCTTGAGTATCCCCCCTTGTTACGCAAGAAAACTATATAATTTTCTCGCAAAATACTTGAGCCAGTAGTCAGATTCGAACTGACGACCCCGAGATTACAAATCACGTGCTCTGACCAACTGAGCTATACCGGCAAATGTCAAAGATCTTCCGTCTTACAAACGGACTGCAAATGTAGTAAAGAGATTTAAACGTGCAATACTTCTTAAAAAAAAAGTGAAGACTATTTGTCTTCACTTTTTTTAAGGCTTAGCAACTCGTTGATAGTTAATGAGTTTCTCTTTGTTTTTCCTTCATTTTTTTTAGTTTTCTAATCAATACTTCAATAACAATATCAGCCGCTTCCTCAAAAGACTTGCGCTCTTTAGTAACAATGATATCATTTCCAGGAACAGACATTCTGATTTCCACAATTTTATTCTCTCTGTTGTTATTATTATCAACCTTTAAGAACACATCCGTATTGATACTCTTATCAAAGAACTGGGTTGTCTTCTTCAGACGCTCCTGAATAAAAGCCAATAGCTTAATATCCGCTTTGAAGTTAACTGACTGAATGTTTACTGTCATAGTGCTTGATTTTTATGAACCCTTAGGATGAGCTCTGTTATACACTTTAACGAGCTCTTCGAAGGTACTTGTCGTATAAACCTGAGTCGAACTCAAGCTTTCATGCCCCATCAACTCTTTAACAGTGTTGATATCAACGCCTGCGTTTAAGAGATGAGTAGCATAGGAATGACGCAAAGTATGAGGATGCTTGTCAACCACCGTAGTGGCATCATTAAGATAGGACAATACGATATTATAAACAAGACTTGGGTAGAGCTTTTTCCCTTTACGGGTAAGTAATAGGTGGTGCGCGTCCGATTGAAGATGGTTTCTTGCCTGATGATATGAATTAAAGTACTCCTCAATAACAATAGGCAATGGTACTTGGCGCTCCTTATTTCTTTTTCCAATAATAGTAACCGTGCCTCTACTCCAATCGAAATCTGATTCCTTAAGCTCAATAAGCTCAGCCCTTCTCAATCCAAGCCCATAAAGCAACAATAGAATGAGTTGATTTCGCATTCCCTCAAAGTCAGAATTAAAGAGATCATCCTTAGTAAGCGATTCTAAATCTTGCTCAGGAATACTCATAACCAGTCTTTTTGCTGTTTTTAGACTACGTATACCATGAACGGGTTGATTCGTATGCCTATTGCTTTTTTCGCACCATTTGTAATAGCTACGAAGTGCACTTAGTGAACGATTAATGGATCTGTTTGAAATACCCGACTTATTTCTCCAAACAATAAAACGTTTGACATTCCCCTTCTCAGCCTCATTAGTGGAAATATCAAATTCATGATTCAAGAAGTCTTCCCAGCGACTCAATTCCAGTCCATAGGCATCAATTGTCTTCTCGCTCGCTCTTATTTCCGCGCGCATGTATTCCATAAAAGACTCGATATCGTCAGATGCCATGGACATAATTGGGATTACTTGAAACATGAAGTTACTAAAACAAAAAAAGCCCAACACAATGTGTTGGGCTTAATAATATATCTAAATAGTAGCCTATTCTTCCTCTGCGTTGCGCAAATTCTGAATATACGCAGCTTTCATGTTCATGCGTCGCTTAGCTTGTGCTGGTTTCGTATGATAACGATCAGCGCGAAGCTTGCGGACTACACCCGTTGAGCTATGTTTTCTTTTGTAGCGCTTGAGCGCACGTTCGATGGATTCACCTTCTTTGACATTAATTACGAGCATAGTAACACCTCCTTTCAAATTATGAACGCGAATGTACATCATTTTTCATTCAATAATATAGAGTTTGAGGAAATTAGTATCAACCTTTTCAAATTCTTTCCAATTGCAAAGTTCTGGCCATCTCAAGTCACCAAAAGTCTCACGATAGAAGGTTATGCGTTTGACTTGGGAATAGTTCAATTCAGGGAAGTTCAAGAGTTCTTTAAAGCTACTTTTATTCAAACTCATGGTTGGATTGTAATCTTCAACTAATAACCTCATATCCCATTCTTCTCTCCAAATATTATTGAGATATGTCGAATTCTTGAGGTGTTCTAAATCTGCTATATATCCATATTTAAACCTATAACGTATTATTTGATTCGCTGTCCAAGCACCTATCCCTGGAACAGATATCAATTCAAGACTGTCTGCCTTGTTTACGTCTATTGACAGCCACTTCTCCTGTTTATCAATTTGATCCGAAAAAATTATTTCTTGCTTAACTTGTCTTTGACTCTTACTATCATAGAGCCGCACGAACTCAAATTTTCCCAATCTTATCCAAAGTGAATCACTCAGCATAGGAGGTGATTGCAATAAATCATCTAGATTCCTATAAGACCACTGCCTGGAGATCCGATACCATAATCCCTTTTTGCCTGAGGCAGAGATGGGAAGTGAATAAACCACTGCACTATCTAATTCATTGATGCTAAGTGTACCATTTTGCTCCCACCACCAAGTCAAAAATACCAGCT
>CAJJCK010000240.1 GCA_905182675.1 uncultured Cryomorphaceae bacterium
CAAGAGCTTTATGGTAAGCCGGATTACATTGCTGGAGTGGCTACAGGAGCTATTGCTATAGGGGTATTAGTAGCTGAATACCTGAATGTTCCTTTTATCTATGTTCGAGACAAAGCCAAAGGCCATGGACGTCAGAATCAAATAGAAGGTTTTTTAAAACCTGGATCTAATGTTGTGGTCATCGAAGATTTAATCTCTACCGGAGGCTCTTCACTCAAAGCGGTAGACGTATTACAAGAAGTCGGTGCACATGTCTTAGGAATGATGGCGATTTTCACGTACGACTTTCCTGTAGCCCAAGAGAATTTTGACAAGGCAAATGTTCGTCTCAACACATTGAGTGATTACAATCATCTGCTTGAACAAGCTTCACAACAAGGAACTATTTCCAACGAAAGCGTGGAGATGCTTAAAGAATGGCGTAAGGATCCCTCTGTTTGGGGATTGTAATTGCCTTAAGATTTCTGATAAGGATCAATCCATTTAACCGCGTCAATATCAAAGGGGGTTGTTTTACCTGACCTATCTTCTAAAATCAAACGACCTTGTTGATCTGTCCCTGTAACTTTAGCCTGAATTTCCGTACCATTGGCTAATCGATAAGATTTAAAGTCATCTTTACCCCACAACATATCGGCATATCTGCGATGGAGCAATGTTTTATTTTGTACCGTTCCTAATTGAGATTCAAAACAATATAGAATCTCCTTAATTACTTCGTCAGCATCAATATCTAGGCCCAATTCCTCCAATGAAATGGCTCTTTCCAGGAAACGCTCTGGCTTCAGCACATTCAATCCTATCCCAATAATCGATGATTTAATACCTCCTCCACTCCAGTGATTTTCGATGAGCATTCCGCCTAGTTTTCGATCTCCAACCATCAGATCATTAGGCCATTTAAACCCAATTGAACCGGGTAAAATTGACTTGAGACAGTGGCAAACCCATTGATTAACTAGGAAGCTGTTTTCGAGTTTTGGTGCCCATGGAATGTATACAGAGAACAAGGCGCATTTACCAGGCTCATCATGCCAAACTGACACTCCACGACCTCTTCCAGCAGTTTGACTTTTTGCTACAACCGTTGTAAAGGATGCTAAGGTACCATTACCACTAAGTTTTCGCTTCAATACAGCTTGTGTAGAGTCTGCAGTTTCTAAAGAAAAAAGGGGGTATTTTTGTGCCATTATGCCGAGATCCTGTATTATGGACTAAGATGGCATATGTTTTGGTAATTAACACACTCAATTAGAACAGATTTAATGCATACAAAACCAGACGCTTCATCAGAGCTCGTAACAAAGTTCGTCGTTGATGGACTTCAAAATATCAAAGGCGAAAATATAACCATATTAGACCTTAGAAATATAGAGACCGCTGTCACTGACTTTTTCGTTATCGCAGAGGGTAATTCTAGCACTCAAGTAAATGCTTTAGCAGAAAGTGTGCACAAAAGTGTACGCGAAAGTGTTGGGGATAGACCTTGGCATGTCGAAGGTCGCTCAAACGCAGAATGGGTACTTATGGATTATGTGAACGTCGTTGTCCACGTTTTTCAAAAAGGTATTCGCGAATTCTATGACCTAGAAGGCCTTTGGGGTGATGCAGAAATAACAACCATTGAAAACCTATAACCAGGAATGGCAGACGAAAAAAAAGAAAATCAAATCGACAAATTGAAAAAACAATTTGCTCGAAATAACGGATCAAATAACCAAAAAACACCCGGAGGACCAAAGAAGACTGGGTTTAATTTTTACTGGGTTTATGGTTTAGTCTTCGCTCTATTTATTGGGATGCAAGTCTTTAGTGCCATGAGTTTTCGTGCAAAGACATCAAATTTTCGTGAGTTTGAGGAATCTCTTCAACTAGGAGATGTCGACAGGGTTAATATTCTGAATGAGAAAAAAATACAAGTCTTTATAAAAGAAGACCGACTTGCTTCGAACGAGCGCTATAATGAGGTGAAAAATAGTAACCTCAGTAAAGAGGTTAATCCAGGACCACACTATGTCTTCGAGATGCCAGCAAGTGCTTTCGAAGATCGTATTAAAGAGTATTACAAAGACCACAACAGCGAAGATCCGATTGCAGTGAACTACCAGACCCAAGAAAACTTCTTGGGAGATATCATTTCTTGGGTGCTTCCCTTAGTACTGATGATTGGTGTATGGTTATTTATTATGAGACGAATGTCTGGCGGTGGATCACCAGGTGGTGGTGGCGGATCGCAGATTTTTAATATTGGTAAATCAAAGGCTAAGGTTTACGACAAAGACACGGAGGTTAAAACCACATTTGACGAAGTCGCAGGTATGACTGGAGCGAAAGAGGAGGTACTCGAAATCGTTGATTTTCTTAAAAACCCTACGAAGTATACAGACTTAGGTGGTCGCATTCCAAAGGGAGTCATGCTATCAGGCCCGCCAGGAACAGGTAAGACCTTACTTGCCAAG
>CAJJCK010000241.1 GCA_905182675.1 uncultured Cryomorphaceae bacterium
AGCAACTTGAAGTTTTATGGCTTCGTGTGCAAACTTAATTGCCTCCACCATTTCTTCTTCAGAAACTTCACGCATTTCACCTTCTACCATGACAACGCTGTCCATAGAGGCACCAATGGTCATGTCAAGATCAATCTCTTTGAGTTGATCTGGCGTAGGGTTGATGATAAGTTCTCCATTCAGACGACCTACTCTAACTTCAGATATAGGACCGTCAAAAGGAAGGTCACTTACTGCAATAGCTGCTGAAGCAGCCAATCCAGCTAAAGAAGTAGCTTCTACTTCTGGATCGTAAGAGATCATTTGAATCATTAATTGGATCTCAGCGTGGTAGTCCTTTGGAAACAAGGGACGGAGTACGCGATCGATCAAACGCATGGTTAGGATTTCTGTGTCAGATGGACGTCCCTCACGTTTGAGGAAGCCTCCAGGAACACGTCCATTCGCTGCGAATTTTTCACGATAATCAACAGTAAGCGGAAGAAAGTCAATACCTTCTTTAGCTTCTTTGCTAGACACCACTGTGGCTAACAGCATAGTACCACCACATCTCACAACGACAGAGCCATCAGCTTGTTTGGCTAACTTACCAGTCTCAAGTGTGATTTCTCTTCCGTCAGGAAGTGCGATAGTTTCAATAATTGCTTTTGGAATCATATATAATGTAAATAGATACTTTTTTATACGCAAAAAGGCAATTGTATAAATTGCCTTTTTGTGAATGCGCTAGACTGGGGTTATTTTCTCAATCCTAGTTTTTCGATAATTGCACGGTAACGTGTAATATCTGTTTTCTTTAAATAATTAAGAAGCTTTCTTCTTTTACCAACCAAAGTGATCAACGAACGCTCTGTGTTGTGGTCTTTTTTGTTTTGCTTCAAATGTCCAGTCAAATGACTGATACGGAAGCTGAATAATGCAATCTGGCCTTCAGAAGAACCAGTGTCTTTAGCTGATCCACCGTATTCCGCGAAGATCTCTGCTTTTTTTTCAGTTGTTAGGTACATACCAAAATCGTATTTAGATGTTTGTAATGCTTTGAGTTGCAAAGATAATTAAATATCTGTAGCCATATATACCTAATTGGCTTTATTTATCTAGCCAATATAATTTAGTTCCAACACCAATCTCTGCCGCCGCCGCCGCGCCACCTAAAGTCTCAAGAACATAGCTCGCTGGAGCACCACTGGGAAGACTTTTTAAAGACAATGGCTCAGCATTTGCCTGTATGCTCACTACTTCATTTTCGTTGTTGATATAGATAATATCTAAAGGAACGATCGTATTTTTCATCCAAAAGCTCCTGGGCTGATCGCCGCCTGGCATAAAGAAGAGCATACTCATGTCCATCGAAACAGTTCGACGGTACATCATGCCGATCTCTATGGTTTCTGCGCTTTTGGCGTATTCAGTTCTAAAAGCGGCAGTCGTATCCGTGCCATTCACCACCCATACAGTTCCGTCTTGTCTAAAAGGCGGTTCATATGGTTTTTTTGTGGGTTGTATAGAAGAGTTCGTGCTGTTGTTAAATTTTCCTATTCCACTGATGATAGAAGGGATAATAAATGCGGCTAGGCCAATACCTATAATCCAAACAGCATACTTTCTTACTGCGTTCATACTTTTTCTTTTTTAGAAATGACGACCAATAGTATACCTATGCTGACCAGTGGAATACTGAGCCATTGTCCCATATTTAACGACATGGTCTGCTCAAACGAAACTTGTATTTCCTTAAAGTACTCGATGAAGAATCGGAATCCGAACAATAGGATAAGGAAAACGCCAAGCATAAACCCTCTTTTTTCTCCAACGGAGGTCTTTAAGTAGAGTAGTGCAAGGGTGATGAAAATGATCCAATAGCCGAAGGCCTCAAACAATTGCGTCGGATGACGCGGTATTCCTAAAACATCAATTTCACTATACAATCCTTCTTCATCGGAGAAAACCTCACTCTTAGTACCTTCTAGAACGAGTAAGTTTTTGCGGTCTTTACGCTGCGAGTTTAAAATTTTACTCAAATAGACGTCTGTGTACTCTATGATTTGATCTTCATTTAAGTTTCTAAACCTCAAAGAAGCCGACAGTATGGGGTAGACTATAGAATCTGTTGTTAATTCCCTTCCGGTTGTTTCGAATTCAACGGAACTTAAACTCCCGGCATATCCTCTTAATAGACTGCCTCTGGCATCTTCAACAAACACTGTTTGGAAAATACCATTGGATGGTGCACCATATATTTCAGAATTGAACCAGTTGCCCATCCGTATAAAGCCTGCGGCAAGCGCAACAACAATCACAATTCGATCTAGTGTCCAAAGAGGGTGTTGTTTTGCTATTTTTTTGGACCAATAAATCATGGCTAGAACAATCACGACAGCCGCACCATGAGAGGCTAGCCCACCTTTCCAGACCATAAAGATTTCACCAAGGTGCTCCTTGTAATAACCCCAGTCGTAAAAGATGACATGCCCAAGTCTCGCACCTATTATCGTAGCGCCCACCATCCAATAGACCAGACTGTCCATGAGCTTGGGATTGATGTTTTCTTTTTTAAAAATATATTGCATTCCATATTGTCCCAGCACAAAGCTGATGATGAACATCAATGAATAGAACCTCAATTGAAATCCTGCAATGGGTATGTGGTTAGGGAAATCCCAGATGATAGTGGCTAGCATAGGTTTATTCTTTCCAGTCTACAAGGAACAAGTTAGTCGCTCTTCCCCCGCCATTATTTCTATTCGAAGCAAAAACCAATTTTGTCCCGTCAGGAGAAAACATTGGAAAGGAATCGAACGCCTTGTCAAAAGAAATTTGCTTGAGGTTGTTCCCATCTGTATCAATCATGAATAGATTAAATGGGAAGCCTTTTTCACTGTGGTGGTTAGATGAAAACACTATTTTATCGCCGTTCGGATGAAAAAATGGTGCCCAATTAGCTTGTCCCAAAGAAGTGATTTGCGTCAGATTTTCGCCATCAACATCACAAGTATATAATTCCATTGAAGTGGGCTCCACCAATCCATTTGCAAGAAGCGAAGTGTATTTTTCGACTTCTTCCTCTGAGGTGGGACGTGAACTGCGAAACACCAATTTTTTAGAATCTGGACTGAAAAATGCTCCACCATCATACCCAAGGCCATCAGTTACTTGTGTGATATTGGATCCATCGATATCACAAACATAAAGCTCTAGATCACCCGACCTGGTAGATGTGAATACAATTTTAGACCCGTCAGGACTCACTGTCGCTTCAGCATCGTAACCTGGTCCACTAATAATAGTGTCTATAATGTTCCCTTTTAAGTCGCTAACATAAATATCAAAGTCTTCATAGATAGGCCAAACATAGGCGCCGCCTTCTCCACGCTCAGGTACAGCCGGACAAGCCGAGTCGCCTTTAAAGGTGCTCGCGTAAAGTATGGTTGTATCTCCAGGTAGGAAGTAAGCACAGGTTGTACGCCCTAATCCATTGGAAATCATGGTAGGTTCATGTTCTAAAATAGTATCTAAAGCCCAGTCAAAGGCATAGATTTGGTCACAATTGTTTCCCCATTTTTCAGCGTTACTTTGAAAAGTAAGCTTCTCGCCGTCAAAGCTGAAATAGGCTTCTGCATTGTCTCCACCGTCTGTCAGTTGACGCATGTTGTCAAAATGGTATTCCCCTTCATAGTTGAGTTCACTCACCCAGGTTGCGCCGCTGTAACCGTCACTAGATTCAGGTCCTGATTGGCTGGTACAACCAATGGCTACCAAACTCGCTAAAAAAAAAGTTTTTGTCATGTTGTTGATCATCAATCGATGTTTTTTTCTTTTAATTCTTTCTCTAACTCACTTCCCGGCACTGGATCCCAACCATTTCTTCCCCAAGGATGACAACTAGAAATTCTCTTTACTGCCAGAACAAACCCTAAGAATGGTCCATGGATTTTAACAGCTTCAGCCGCATAAGCACTGCATGTAGGTTGATAACGACACGCAGGTCCAAGCATAGGTGAAACTAGTGTTCTGTAGACCCAAATCAGCAATAACAACGGTGATCCCAGGAAAAGAGATAGTAGTTTCAAACTCGGTTTTCGTTTATAGAGTATAGCTCGTGCCTTCTGCGCCGTCTTTGAGCTGAATGCCCGCGTCGGTTAATTGTTTTCTAATGATGTCAGCAGTATCCCAGTCTTTGTTTTCTCTTGCTTTAGCTCTTAATTCAATGACCAAGTCCATAGCCTTGTTAAGTGCCTCTTTATGGGCATCTGAAGATTCTTGTTCACGGAGACCCAATATATCAAATGCGAAGGAATTCATCTTATCGATGAGTAATTGCAAGTCGTCTTTGGTTAACCCTATGGTTGAATCCGTAGATGAATTAATAAATTTCACCGCTTCGAATAAGTGGGATATGAGAATAGGACTGTTAAAGTTGTCACTCAAAGCGGTGTAACAGCGGTCTACCCAGTCGTGAATGTGGAAGGTGCTGGTTTTTGAAGGTTGTAGATTCTTCAACGTTTCAATAGCACCTAAAAGTTTGTCATGGCCTTTTTCAGCAGCCATCAAAGCGTCATTACTGAAATCAAGAATACTGCTGTAGTGGGCCTGCATCATGAAGAACCTAACGGTAGAAGGGTTGAACCCTTTTACGAGTAGTGGGTTTTCTCCAGTGAATAATTCATTTGGCAATATGGTGTTTCCTGTGCTCTTACTCATTCGCTTACCATTCAGGGTAAGCATATTCGTGTGCAGCCAGTATTGAGCGCCTTTATGTCCTGACGATGCCACGTTTTGTGCGATTTCACATTCGTGGTGTGGAAATTTTAAGTCCATCCCACCACCGTGTATATCAAACTGTTCACCTAAATATTTGGTGCTCATTGCGGAACATTCAAGATGCCAGCCTGGAAAACCGTCACTCCAAGGTGAAGGCCATCTCATTATGTGTGCTGGTGATGCTTTTTTCCACAGTGCGAAATCAGCAGGATTACGCTTTTCTTCTTGACCATCGAGTACACGAGTTCCGGCTTGTAGCTCTTCTAACTTACGTCCAGACAGCACTCCGTAATCGCCACCTTTAAGGTTATAATTTTCTACATCAAAATAAACGGATCCATTGCTCTGATAAGCCCACCCTTTTTCAAGGATGGTTTTAATCATTTGGATTTGCTCTACGATGTGTCCTGTTGCAGTGGGTTCAATGGAAGGGGGGAGAGCATTCAGTTTTTCCATGACCTTATGGAAGTCCACGGTATAACGTTGCACGATTTCCATAGGCTCTAACTGCTCCATCCGGGCCTTTTTAGCAATCTTGTCTTCACCTTCCTCGGCATCATTTTCTAGGTGACCAGCATCCGTAATGTTACGGACGTAACGTACTTGATATCCAAGATGCCGAAAATAACGGAACATGAAGTCGTAAGAAGTAAAAGTCCTTGCGTTACCTAGGTGTACATCAGAATAAACCGTTGGTCCACATACGTACATACCCACACTTCCATCACTGACAGGAATAAAAGCTTCCTTCTTGCCCGTGAGGGTGTTTTCTATTACAATAGGGTACTTACTATACAGTGGGTCCATTTAAACTCCGAAATCGGTCTTTAGATTGATATAGTCTAAGAACTCTGCTTTTTTATCTTCTTGTTGAAATACTCCTCCAAACTCTGCAGTTACCGTGGAGCTGTCAATATCACGAATACCTCGAGAGTTAACACAAAGGTGTTTAGCGTCAATCACACACGCAACATTATCTGTTTCAAGCACCTCTTGAAGTGCCTGTACCACTTGACGTGTCAACCTTTCTTGAACTTGAGGACGCTTGGCATAATAATCAACAATACGATTCATTTTACTCAAGCCAACAACCTTGCCATTGGAGATGTAGGCAACATGCGCTCTCCCTATAATAGGAAGTAGATGGTGCTCACAAGTTGAATAAAGAACAATATTTTTTTCCACCAACATTTCGTTGTAACGATAGGTGTTGTTGAATGTACTCATTCCAGGTTTTCTATCTGGATGTAGACCAGCAAAAGCCTCGGTAACATACATTTTCGCTACGCGAAGTGGCGTGCCTTTGAGACTGTCGTCATCTAAGTCCATTCCTAGAGTTTCTAGAATGCCTTTGACATGCTTAGAAATGATGTCTATTTTCTCGCTATCATTTTTCGCAAATGCGTCATCTTTTAAAGGTGTTTCAGCTTTAAAGCTTTCGTGAGCATCACCGATTTCTTCGGCTAGTATTGGGTCAATGTGATTTGACATGGGTTTTGTTCTCTTAAAAGGGGTGGCAAAGGTAAATCAATTAGTCCCAATAAGGAACTCCTTGGGCTTTCGCTTTTTCTTCCAAAGCATCAACGGATTCGATAATTTTATCAAGCTGAGTCTGCGCGTCGGAAATCATCAATCTAGCATCTTCAAGTAAATTGTTCATAGTACCGGTCGGCGCACCTCTATGGTTCCACGCTCCCCAAGTCAATAATCCAATAACATCACCTAACGAAGGAGCGCTTTCAACTTCTCTTTTTGTAAGGCTCGGATTTCCGTTAAGAAGCAGCCCAAGCTGATTTAAGGTTACTTCGATCGCTCTTGCTGAAGTTAAATCTGCTATGGAAGTACCTGGAGTATTTCTTAGACCAGCACGTAATTCTGTTAATTCATTACCAAGTTCATTAAACTTGGACATTACCGCGTTTGATTTAGCGTAAGCTCGGTCAACTTCAAGGTTGAATTCCATGTCAATATTTTCATAATTGTAAAGATGATTCACCTCGAACGAATGCCCTTTAATTAGCTCGTTGAGGACGCCGTTTGTGGATCTATACACGCTGATTACATAGGTTCCAGGAAGCACAAAAGTTGTTGTTGATGGATTGGTGTTTGGCTCGTTGCGCGATGAGATTTCGGCTGTGCTGCTGTACTTTCCATTCCAAGTAAAACGTTCGATTCCGCTCATGTCCTTCCGGGTAAATCGAGCAACTTTTTCGCCTTCTAAGGTGGACACTTCAAATAACAGATAGCCACTCTCTTCCCAATCCTCCGCTTGAAGTTGTTCCGTATTTGGGTAGTGGGGTAAATCATTACTCGCCTCTGGTCTTCTGTCTTTGACTTTATTGCCTTTATCTTTAATAAAGAGTTCGAAAGTCACTCCTCGAGGTGGGTTTTTTGATCTGTAATGTTGTCCTCCCTTATAGTCTATCCCTCCAACATTAGCTCTGTTAAAAAGCATGCCCGGTTTTGTTGTGAAAAATGCTGCGTCTTGCTCTAGGATATAATTCATTTCACGTAACGGCGAGTAGTTGTCAAGAACATAGAAGCCACGGCCAAAAGTGGCTAGAACTAAGTCGTTTTCACGCTCTTGAATGGCGATGTCACGAACTGCAATTGTTGGAAGCCCTTCATTTAGCTCAGCCCATGTGTCTCCTCCGTCTAGGGTATACCAAAGTCCGAATTCCGTTCCTACAAAAAGAAGGTTACCGTTGATATGATCTTCCGCTATGCTATAGACACTGCCTTTCTCAGGAAGGTTGCTAACGATGCTGCTCCAATTCTTACCTCCGTCAGTACTTTTGAAAATGTAGGGCTTAAAATCGCCGTTTTTGTGATTGTTGAATACTGTGTAAATGGTTTTTGAATCATGCTTAGAAAGGAGAATATCCTGCACGTAAACCAATGGTAGAGCTAAGGAACCCACTTGTGTTTTTGGGAGTGCATTAAAGTTCTTTAAAGAGGACCAATTCTGACCGTCGTCTTTCGTTTTCCAAACCAGTCCATCATCTGTTCCCGCCCATAGTTCTCCGGGGTTAGTAGGATGTTCTTTCAATGTCACTATGTTGCCGTAAATAGACGTGCTCTTGTGAAGTGCGATTGCTTCTGGTCCCCAGTAACGGTCCATTATTGGTAGCCTATTCCGATCTAGTTGGCGAGATAAATCGTCCGAGATAACTTCCCAACTTCCACCACGGTCAGTACTTTTAAATACTTTGTTCGCAGCGAAATACAAGGTCTTTTTCTGATGCTTACTCGCGACCAGTGGGGCATCCCAATTCCAGCGATAAGGAGAATCCTTGTATCTAGGCTGTGGCTGAATAGGTGTCTTTTCTCCTGTTTCTTTATTGAATCTGACGAGCCATCCATATTGTGCTTGAGCATAAACCGTATTAGGGTCATCAGGATCGGTTGCGCTTTCAAAACCATCACCTCCGTTGGTCACAAACCAATCATCATTCGTAATACCTCTTCTGTTGATCGTTTGAGATGGTCCACCTAAAGAGTTGTTGTCTTGGGTTCCACCGTATACATTGTAAAATGGCCAATCGTTGTCGACTGCCACGCGATAGAACTGTATCGTAGGGAGGTTTGCTCGCCAATTCCAGCTCTTCATTTCATCCCAGGTCTCATACAAACCGCCATCTGTGCCAATAATCATATGCGATGTATTGCTCGGGTCAATCCACAAGCAATGGTTATCTACATGTTTAAATTTCTTAGGGATGTTGTTAAAGCTTTTTCCGCCGTCTCGACTGATATGAGCATAGGTGTCCATACTATAGAGCGTGTTGACATCTTCAGGATGAGCCACTAACTCAACATAATAATTACCACTAGTTTCATGAGAACTACGTTTTGACCAGCTTTCACCCCGATCCGAAGATCTGTAAAGACCATGTCCTTCTATAGTTGCATAAAGCACATCTGGATTCGCAGGACTGATATCCATACCAATTCGACCAACATCACCAGTAGGAAGTCCACCTTTTAAGACGGTCCAATTCGCTCCAGCATCTGTGCTCTTATAGATGGCACTCTCCGGGCCACCGCTTAAATAAGTAAAGACGTGTCTTCTGCGCTGATGAGCAGTAGCATATAAAATGGACGGATCTCTTGGATCCATGTGGATTTCATTAAAGCCGGTGTGCTCACTAACGTCATAGATTTTAGACCAATTCACCCCACCATCCATGGTTTCGTAAAGACCTCTATCACCTGACGAGCTCCAAAGTGGACCATAGGCAGCTACGTACACATGGTTAGAATTTGTGGGGTCCACAGTGATCATACCTATGTGCTCGCTAGAAACTAATCCTGTATTGGTCCATGTCTTGCCAGCATCTCGACTGACATAGACACCATCTCCGTAGGCAACGGAGCGTTGGTTGTTGTTCTCTCCTGAACCGATCCAAATAATATTATGGTTGGAAGGGTCCATCGTGACACACCCTGTGCTGTAAGAACCTTCATGGTCAAAAATGGGCTCCCATGTGGTGCCATTGTTACTAGTTTTCCAAACGCCACTAGAGGCAAGTGCAATGTACATCTCCGCTGTATTGTCTGGATTAACAGCGATATCAGCAATGCGACCTGAAGTTGTAGCAGGTCCCAAGCCTCTAAAAGTAAAAGCACTGATACTTTGCTCCGCCCACTTAGGACTATCGTTCTTTGATTTTTTCTGCGCCTGAATATTTGTGAAGGCAAGAAAAAAGGCTAAAAACCAAGTTAATTTAGATGATGTGAAAGAGAATCGATTCATAGTAGGGCAAACCTTTGAGTTCAATGAAATAAACGCATTCAATGCGACTTAGTTTGCAAATTACACCAAATGTGCCAAAAGACCTCTAGAATTTCCAAACAGCGCCCATAGAAATGAACGAGATGGTATTTTGAAACTCAATAGGATCGGTGTAATCAGCACTAAATGTGTAGTATTGTTTCTGCTGCTGTACAGCACTCCAGGCAAGATGCAGAGTAAGTTCTTCCGAGCGAATACTAGCACCTAGACTGGCTCTTCTCATACGATTTTCGTTGTCGCGGTAGGAGGGGCTATATCCAATCCCGCCTCGCAAGGTGACGCTGCGTATTCTAAATTCCCCACCAGCTGCCATAACATGCTGCGTTGATAGTAAAGAGTCTATAATCGGGTTGAGGTAGTTCTCGTCATTATCGTTTCCAATAGATTGGCTCCAGCTGTGAGGGATAGCGGTATGACTTAAACTAATCAGGCCCGTTCTTCCCAGAATAAAAGTTGCCCCGTTTCGAAGCTTAGGTGCTGTAATCATGGACCATTGGTATTCCGTTCCATAACCTTCAGCATCAATTGCGACTGCCGAAACGGATGGTCTAACACTTGACATGGTGACCTCCCAGTCTTGACTAAAGCCATAAATATGTGGCAGTTCTATGGCTGAAGCAATCCGTAGAAATTGATATGGTCGGTACAAAAAACCTGCATTAGCAGTAATACCGATGCCGCTGTTGTCCCACAAGTCTTCTAAGTTGAGGTTTGTTAAGTCATTGGTGCTGTTAAAGGTTTCTTTATGTTGAACTTCTACCTTTTCAAAGGAGTGAACGATACTTACAGAGGCGCCATAGTAAAAAGTTGAATTCACTTGATTTGCGCCGCCGAGAGTCCACCGATTGCGCATGCCCTTTCTAAATAAGAGGTGTTCCGTAGAGACATTACTTAGTGCGGCAGAACTAAAATATGACCTGTTGTTCGAGTTCCAATCAGTGGCATAGCTTTGATACAGTAAATCCTCATAAACCCCAACTGAATTCAGGTATTCTGGAGGAGTCCCATCGGAATTATTAATCCATTGCTGCATGATACTTCCTGCATCAGAAGAATTTGCCCTAAGACGTTCTCTATAAATTTGGTCTGAATTATAGGTGAAGAAAAGAGTAACACCATTTGAAGGATTCTTGCCTAAAAAGCCAAAATTACCGACGTTTAAGTTTGTGGTATTTCCTCGAATATTACTGGAGTTAACGTCAGTATTCTTAGAATTGAACAATCCCATGTCAAATCCAAAAGCGTCTTGACGATATAGGGCAGCACCTGCGGGGTTGAGTGCTAATGCACTAAAAGAACCACTCATGGCTACCATTGCACCGGATAACCCATTGTACCTGGCGTCTCCAAAAGTCATGGGTTGGTTGAGTTGAGCAAAATAATCTAAGTCCTGGCCCTTGGTAGAAAAGCAAGAGAGGAAAATCGCACTAAATAACGTTAATTTGTTCATCGCCTTCTACCGCCGCTGCTTTGAACACTCGTTCTTGAGGAACTTGAGCTACGAGAAGGTGCTGCTTGAGTACTGGTATTCCTTGCTCGACTTGGTTTGCTTTCAGTAGGTCGGGTTTCTGTGGAACGTGTTCTAGATTGATCTGACCATTCTTGAGCAGCATTTGGTCTTGTCTGAGGATCTCCTGTCCAATTACTTCTTGGCCTTGTTGACACAGAACGACCTGTTGAGGACGCTCTAGTAGCCGTGTTTTCCGCAGGTCTTACTTCAGATTCCACTGACCAGTTGCTTGTTTCCCTTGTTATGACTGACGAACCAGAGGTATACTCGATAATAGCCCTTCCCGTGGTTGCGTTTTTCGAATCTTCTAAATTTTGTCGAATGGGGGTTAATATACCGGTCCATCCAGTTGCTTTTCCACCATCAGTTGTTTTACCGTTGCTTGATGAATTACCGCGAGAGGAACTGTATTTTGAAGGGCGTCTTCCGCCATAATTGGTTCCGGATCTAGGTGTGTTATTCGAATTCCAGGTGGAAGAACTGTTTCCCCAACTATTACCATTGTTGAATCCAAAGCCATTGTTATTTCCATAGCCACTGTTATATCCATAGCCGTTGTTGTATCCATAGCCATTGTTGAATCCATAGCCATTGTTGTATCCAAAGTTGTTGTATCCAAAGCCGTTATTGAATCCGTAACCATTATTCGTGAATCCATAAGGATAAGGGTTCAACGAGTTGTGCCCATATCCTCCGAACATAAATTCGTTCCAATAATTTGACGGCCCCAGTTGCCATGGGTTATACCACGTGCTCCCGAACATGTGCGGTATTCCATATCCTAGTCCTTGACCCCATCCAAAACTGTTGGTTTGAAAAACCGTAGCGTTAGATGACATTCCGTAACCTCCCCGGTTCGATCTTCCTGTATGATCACCTGTTTCAGATGTCACTGCTTGTGCGGTGGTCTCCCAAAATTGATCATAATCTAATTCAGAATAGATATCGGTTGATTTCAAAGACTCTAAGGCAAATTGTGGAGAAGGAAGAGTTGGGTTGTAGAAGTTTTCATCCTCGTAGTAGTTCTCAGTTAAGCTCACATGAGTTCCACATGCCGTAAGCAGTGCATAACTAATACCCAATAATAATACGCCCTTCATCATAATCTCTGTAAGTTTGCGATTCTATATAAAACAAGGTACAAAAGTTATACCAAGACACTCATTATGGGAAAGCATCTAACTTCAAGAGAACAAGATTACTCAAAATGGTACAACGAACTGGTCGTTAAAGCTGATCTAGCTCAAACATCAGCTGTGCGCGGAGCGATGGTAATAAAGCCTTATGGTTTTGCTATTTGGGAGCGCATTCAGGCGGATTTAGACAAGCGGTTTAAGGAAACAGGACACATGAATGCCTATTTCCCACTCTTCATACCGAAGTCATATTTCTCTAAGGAAGCATCTCATGTGGAAGGTTTCGCAAAAGAATGTGCTGTTGTTACCCATTACCGCCTGATGGATGATCCTAATGGCAGTGGAGTTATAGTAGATCCTAGTGCAAAGCTTGAAGAAGAATTGATCGTCAGACCAACTTCTGAAACGATTATATGGAATACCTATAAAGACTGGATCCAAAGTTACCGCGACCTGCCTATACTGGTTAATCAGTGGGCTAATGTGGTGCGTTGGGAAATGAGAACCCGTTTGTTTTTAAGAACCTCTGAGTTCTTATGGCAAGAGGGACATACTGCTCATGCTACCAAGCAAGAGGCCATAGCAGAAGCTGAAACCATGCTTGATGTGTATTCAACCTTCGTTGAGGAGGTTATGGCAATACCGGTTTTACGTGGTGTAAAGACAGATGGGGAGCGTTTTGCTGGCGCTTTAGAGACCTACTGTATAGAAGCGATGATGCAAGATGGAAAGGCCTTACAAGCAGGTACTTCGCACTTCCTAGGTCAAAATTTCGCAAAAGCGTTTGATGTGAAATTTCAAACGAAGGAAGGAACGCAAGAATACGTATGGGCTACTTCTTGGGGTGTCAGTACGAGATTAATGGGTGCTTTGATCATGACACATAGCGATGATAATGGGCTAATATTACCTCCTAAGCTAGCGCCTTATCAAGTCGTTATCGTTCCTATATACAAAGGGCAAGAGCAGTTGGATGAAATCTCAGTGGTTGCAGAAAAATTGATGCAAGAACTCCGTGATAATGGTGTGACGGTTAAGTATGATAATAGAGATACCCACAAGCCAGGTTGGAAATTTAACCAGTATGAGCTGCAAGGTGTCCCCGTAAGAATAGCTATTGGGCCGAAAGATTTAGAGAAGGGAACTGTAGAAGTCGCTCGTCGGGACACATTAACTAAATCATTTATGGATCAGTCGGAAGTATCAACCGCAATTCCAGTTTTATTGGATGAGATTCAGGTCGAATTATTTGAAAAAGCTTTGAAATTTAGAGATGATCATTCTCAAACGGTTGATACGTGGGAAGAATTCGAAATTTTGATGAAAAATAATCCTGGATTTGTGCATGCCCATTGGGACGGAACGCAGGAGACAGAGGACAAGATTAAAGAACTCACTAAGGCAACTATTAGATGTATTCCTTTGAATAACAAGCTTGAAGAGGGTAAATGTATCTTGACTGGCCAGCCAAGTATACAGAGAGTGGTCTTTGCCAAGGCCTATTAAAGATAGAATAAACAGAAAAATTGATTTTTTCCCATTGAATGTATTGCAGAATTAAAATTGCTCGTTACATTTGCACTCCTCAAACAAAGAGGTGAAGTTCTGGAATTTTAAGGCCCCATCGTCTAGCGGTCCAGGACGCTGCCCTTTCACGGCAGAAACACGGGTTCGATTCCCG
>CAJJCK010000242.1 GCA_905182675.1 uncultured Cryomorphaceae bacterium
TTGCACAAGAATTACCGCAACCCTCCCCTTCCAGTACAGTCCAACAACGAATAGGACTAACTGATATCACTATCAATTATTCACGACCATCTGCGAATGGACGAACTATTTTTGGTGATCTAGTACCTTACGATCAATTATGGCGTACAGGAGCTAATAGTTCAACTAAAATTTCGTTTTCTAACGCCGTAATCATCGAAGGAAAAACTGTTGATGCAGGAGAATACGCTTTATTCACCATACCCAACAAAGAAAGTTGGACACTGATTCTAAGCAAACAAACTTCTCTTTGGGGAGCTTCTGGCTATGATAAAAATGAGGATGTCCTTAGATTTGGGATCGTTCCTGAAAAATCGGATTTTGACGAAACATTCTCAATAGGCTTTAAAAACTTATCAAAGGATGGAGGAACAATGGCCATTGAGTGGTCAAACGTGGCCATCTCATTTCCGATCGAAGTAGATAGTGAAGGACAAAGTGCTAAGAATGTATCTCAAGCATTATCAACAGCAAACCGTGCCTACAGGAATGCTGCAGAGTTCTACAGTGGTACCGGAGATCATAATAAAGCCATGGCAACTATAGATTTAGCCCTAGAGCTGGATGGGACCAGTTGGTATACATACTGGGTAAAGGCAGAGATCATGCAAGCCGCAGGAAAAACCAAAGAAGCAAAAAAACAAGGAGCTGTGGCCTTATCCAAAGGTCAGGCTTACTATGATTCTATGGGCCAGGCTTTTAATTATAGAGCTGGAATCGAAAAAGACATGAAGAAGTGGTAATACCTTCTTTTCGATAAAACTAGAGGCCTGACATGAAAATGTCGGGCCTTTTTTTTGTGTAACGCTACTTGTAAAGCAAGTAAGTGCGGCGTTTTTCTTTGTAAGCCAATAATTCAGCCTGATAAGATACCTGCCATTGTTCTATCGTTAAACCAGATTCCAATGCACGCTGGAGATCATTGGAACCGGCGAGCTTAGCAAAGAATGAATTAAAAAACTCCTCCATTGGTGGGAATATATTTCCCCAAAACTCATAAGCACTAAAAAGCGGCTGCCAATTTATCAATCCACTAGGCTCGTCCATTTTCCTCGACAACTGCTGGCCATGACATATTTGTCCCTCAAATTTTGGATACTTGGCACCGGCATCTGGAAGCGGTGTAAATACTGCGGAGAATTGTTCTGCATCTAACCAAGGAGCTCCAAACCTAGTAAAAGGCGCATCTGTTCCTCTCCCACAGGAGATGGGCGTCCCTTCAAAATAGCATAATGATGGATAGTGCCATATGGCCTCAATGCTGCGTAAGTTTGGCGATGGAGGAACTTGAAATTCCTTAAATACTTTCTTATGGGAATATGCCTGACAAGAAATTACCGTTAATCCACCAGAATGCTCAAAATTGGCACATAACGCCTCTTCTCCTGTAAAAGGCATCCAATGTTCACCGTAAACCATAAGAGCATATTCACCCATTGTGAGTCCGTGTACTACAGGTATTGGATGTAATCCCACCATGCTTTCAAAACCTTGTTGAAGAACAGGTCCATCCACATAATGGCCATTTGGGTTACCCCTATCTAAAACCAACAATGGAACGCCACCTTCAATACAGGCGTCAAGTACATAACTAAGTGTGGTACTATACGTATAGAATCTGATGCCCACATCTTGAATATCATAGACCACGTAATCTACACTCTTTACCCAGCTTACGTCTGGCCGTTTTGTTTTGCCGTATAAACTTCTAATGACAATGCCTGTTTTAGGGACTCTACCATCCTTGACATATTCTCCGGCATCAGCATCTCCGCGAAATCCATGTTCAGGCGCCCATACTTCATGAACCTCTGCACCAATAGAAATTAAGTGATCAACCGTATGGGTTCCGTTTGGGAGCAGTGATGTTGCATTTGCGACTACGGCAATTCTTTTTCCAGTAAGCATATGGTAGTACAATCCGGTTTGCGCAACACCTGGGAGGTACTCGTTGGATTGTGCCATCAATGCTGGCGAAAACAGCACTATAAAAGCCAACAACAATGAGACTGTTGACTTAACTTGCGGTATAGTGAAGGAAGCATTTTTCATAGCACAAAAGATACGAAAGTCACCGGGTCCCTCCGTGGTTGGTCCACTGATTAAACTCAGTATTGCCGCCACAGCCCTTGGAATGGCATTGGTCATCCTATCTATCACTTCAGGTAAGGGACTTCAAAAATCTATAATGCAGCAGTTTAGTCGTCTAGAAGGAGACATAACACTGCAGTCCTATTCTGTGCAACGGACCTCAGATACGAGCCCCATTTTACTTGAAGACAGTCTGCTGAATATCCTCCAAAACGCGCCTTACGTGGCGGCTGTTTACCCTCAAGTAGAGAAGTCAGCGCTGCTCGTTAACCCAAAAAAAGACGCTTTCGAAGGCATACAAATATTAGGCTATTCAGCTGCGCAGTGGTTGAGTTTTTCCGAATGGAACGCTAATGGTGATACGCTAATAGGCACAGGGCTTAAGGATAGATATGGATGTATGATTTCTACCACGTTAGCCTCTGAGCTCTCATTGTCTATGGGAGATACAGCTATGCTGGTTGTTATCCAAAATCAGAGTGAAATGCCCCGGCTTAGAAAAAGTAGAATTGAAGGATTGTTTTCAACGGCACTCGATGAATTCAACAGGGGGCATATTCTCATGAATATTGACGATGTACGTCGACTTCAAGGCTGGAAAAACGACAGTGTCTCCCGGTATACAGTCGTACTCAACAGTGAGGATCAGAGATCAGAATTAGCTGCGTATTGGAACGCTGTAGTGCCCTATAACATACAGGTTCAATCAATAGAACATAAGCACCCGGCTATTTTTGGTTGGCTAGAGCTGTTTGACACTAATATTCTATTGGTCTTGGGAATCGTATTAATTGTAGCAATAAGCAACCTAATTACAGCACTGCTGGTATTAATTATAGACCGTACTAGAATGATCGGTACTTTAAAATCACTTGGTGCGAGCGACGGTATGATACTCCAAGTTTTTCAATGGCTTAGTCTGCGAATCCTATTTCAAGGACTTTTTTGGGGTAACCTTATAGGAATTGGCGCAAGTTTTCTACAGCAGACCTTAGGGATCATTGAGCTTGACCCTTCTACCTACTATATCTCTACTGCGCCTATCCTCCTTGACTGGTGGTGGATCCTTGGAGCAAATTTCACATTTATTATCATCGCATTTTTCATACTTCGGATCCCTGTAAAGTGGATCTCTAAAATTGATCCCATTAAAAGTATCCGATTCTCTTAACCAGGTAGTCTTGACTTATCTTAGCTATCTCAATATAACACGCTTTTTATGCGCCCTATTTACGATAACATCCTTCAAACTATTGGCGATACGCCAATGATCAAACTCAATAAGATCGCGAAAGACTTTCCTTGCCCTGTGTATGCGAAGGTGGAGTATTTCAACCCTGGCCACAGTGTCAAAGACCGTATGGCGTTGAAAATGGTGGAGGATGCGGAAGCAAGAGGTGAATTAAAACCCGGCGGAACCATCATCGAATGTACTTCCGGTAACACAGGTATGGGCCTTGCCTTAGCTGCAATCGTCAAAGGATATAAGTTGATATGTACCCTCTCTGATAAGCAATCAAAAGAGAAAATAGACATCCTTCGCGCCATGGGAGCAGAAGTGTATGTCTGTCCCACAAACGTAGCTCCAGACCATCCTGAGAGTTACTATAGCGTTGCAACTAGGTTGAACAAAGAGATACCGAATTCATTCTATCCATTTCAATATGACAACCTGAATAATCGTTTAGCCCATTACGAGAGTACGGGTCCAGAAATTTGGGAGCAAACCAAAGGGAAAGTCACCCACTTTGTGGTAGGAGTTGGTACTGGAGGAACTATATCAGGTGTAGGTAAATATTTAAAAGAGCAAAATCCTGGGATTAAAATATGGGGAATTGATACGTACGGATCGGTATTTAAAAAATACCACGAGACCAAGCAATTTGATGAAAAAGAGATTTACAGCTACATCACCGAAGGCATAGGAGAAGATATTCTACCGAAGAATGTCGACTTCGATGTGATTGATTTCTTTGAAAAAGTAACCGATAAAGACGGTGCATTGGCGACCCGAGAGCTCGCTAGAAAAGAAGGTTTATTCCTTGGTTACAGCTGCGGATCCGCTTTTCAAGGTTTGCGTCAAATCAAAGATAAACTGACCAAAGATGACGTTGTTGTTGTTTTATTTCATGACCATGGCTCACGCTACATAGGTAAAGTTTATAATGACGATTGGATGCGAGACCGAGGATTTCTATCGCAAGGAAATAAAGTGGCTAAAGATCTTATTGATGGACACAGCCACTTACCGTTACTCACAGTTACTGATACAGAACCACTCAGTAATGCGGCCCGATTAATGAAACT
>CAJJCK010000243.1 GCA_905182675.1 uncultured Cryomorphaceae bacterium
TCCTTAATAATGCCATGATTTTCAAGGTAGGATATAACTTGTCCTGCGTCGACAGTCTCCTTTAACGTGACACAATACATGAGTCCCGTGCCGCTTATTTTTGCTATGGATGGATGAACCATCTTCAATTCTATGAGCGCACTTTTTGCTGGAATTTCCTGAAACCACTGGGGATGTTCAGTGATGATATCAAATGCTGCTAAAGAGGCCGCGCAACTCACTGGATGTCCTCCAAATGTTGTGATATGTCCTAATATAGGATTGGTTTTAATGACATCCATAATACGTTTTGGAGCTATGAAGGCCCCTAAAGGCATTCCACCACCAAAACCTTTGGCTAGACACAGAATATCGGGACAAAACCCGTAGCCTTGATGTGCGAACCATGTTCCGGTTCTACCCATACCTGTTTGTATTTCATCCAGAATCATTAGAGCACCTACCGCTGTACATTTTGCGCGAACGGCAAGTATCCATTCTTGTTGAGCTGGTATATATCCGCTTTCTGACTGAATACATTCTATGACAACAGCAGCGGTTTTTTTTGAAATATGATCAATTACTTCGTAAGAGTTGAAATCGAATTGTCGAGTATCAGGAAGTAAAGGATAATAGCCTTGTTTGAATTCTTCAGAACCTTGTATACTGAGCGCTCCATGGGTAGATCCATGATAGCTATTTGTAAAACTAATGAGCTCCGTCCGTCCTGTATATTTCTTCGCTATTTTTAAGGCACCTTCAATAGCCTCAGTTCCACTATTCACAAAATAAACGCTTTCCATGCAGTGAGAGAGTTTACTTAGAACTTTCTCTGCGAGCAGCGCCTGAGGAGTAACAGCGAACTCACCATAGACCTGTAGGTGCATATGTTTGTTGACTTGTTCCGTGACCGCTTCAATTATTCTTGGATGGCTATGGCCTACATTGGAAACAGAAATCCCTGAGATTAAATCCAGATATGATTTTCCATCAAGACCGTACAAAAAACATCCTTTTGCATGATCTATCTCAAGCGCAGATGGTTCGTCAACGACTTGGGCTACATTCGATAAAAAAAGTTCTTTGATACTTGCCATTTTGCGAAGATACGTGATTGAAAGCCACGATAAAACACAAAAAATAATCCCCAAGAAAGTATAACAAAGATCGCTCCTGGGGATTAAGATGTATTACTCAGCCAATTTACCTAGGCCTTCGTCCATCTGGTTTATTATGTTTTTCTCCATGCTGAGGTCGCTCACTGCGCTTCATCTGTTCCATCATTTTTCGTCCAAATTCCATTTCGACCTTCATTAATTTAGCCGTTTTCTTTGCTCCAAGAACAATGATAAAATCATCCACGTAAGACTTGCGTAATTGCTCTAAATTAATTCGGATATCAGCTAAAGCATAAATTAACACTTCGATGTCCTTTTCAGATTTATCGCCATCGAGGCTTTGGATCTCTCTATGTTGGTTCTTTCTTAGAGCAAGCTCTTTTTTATGCAGTTCATTGTACACTGGCCAAAACTGCTGACTTTCTTCCACGCTCAAGTCTAAGGCTTCTGTAATGTAAGCTGCTTTTATGGCTTCTATTTTCTCGCGCTTTCGTTCCATTTTTTCGTGGTCCATCCCTATTGGCTGTGCAATTACGGTAGTTACAGCGAATATCATATTGAATAAAACTAATGTCTTTTTCATATCTCGTTCAAATAATTATTTAAGTATCCACTGTAATTACTCCAAATGGTTGAGTCTGATTTTATCGTAACGAACCCAAGAGAATCAGGTTCAATATAACTGTAGAAATCACGCATTTCTACATATCCTAAGTCGTATAGATCTTCCAACAAGCTGTCCGTGTTTAGGTCCGATTCTGGCATTTTCGATGGCCATAACATGACCCCTATCATTACTGACGCGGCTACACCTATCACGGTAATGAACCCCCCGAAAATTGTTGGTCTATTTTCCGTAGCATGAACTATATCTCGTTCAACAACATGCATCTCCGGAATCCGATGCAGCAGCGTCTTAGTCCTGATAAGTTCCTCTTTATTAATGCTATAAGGTTCTGTCTCTTTCATCTTAGGGTATAGATGCTCCTAGTTAAGGTAGGTTTAATTGTCCGATTAATTTCTTCTCTATTTTAATTTTCGCATGATGGTAATTGGCTTTTAACGCGCCAATACTTGTATTTGTTAAGGTGGAAATTTCTTTGAATGAAAGGTCCTGGTAGTACCTCAGTTCAAAAACCAGACGTTGCTTTTCTGGGAGTATGTTCAGTGCGTTGAGAAGTTGATTATCAACCTCCTGTGCTTCCCATTTTAAGGGTGTATGGTCTGCTATATTTAAAATACTCTCAATTTGCTCCGAACGATGTTTTTTTTGTTTTCTCAGTTCATTAAGTGAGCTATTTCGTACTATAGAATAGCACCAAGTATATGGATGCGATTCGCCTTTGAATTTGTGTAGATTCTTCCAAATACTTATGTATGCTTCTTGCAAGGCGTCTTGAGCAGAGGCGTGATCCTTTAGAATTGCGAAAGCGCAGTGCAGCAAACGCTGGCTGTATTGCTCAACGATTTGAAAAAAAGAAGCCTCCCATTGCTTTTGCAATAGAAGGCTCTTGATATCTTTGCCTTCTTTCATCTTAGTTTGGAGATAAAGAAGTTCCTAAAGGTTTAATGCCGAAAATATTTATTTTCGCGCTATTACTTTCTTAGCTGCAGCTACGATCGCCGCAGCATTTAATCCATATTTATCCATGAGTTGCTCCGGTGTTCCACTTTCGCCAAAGCTATCATTTACGGCAACAAATTCCTGTGGGCAAGGATGATTGGTTGTGATAACTTGAGCTATACTTTCGCCAAGTCCACCGTAGCGATTATGCTCTTCTGCTGAGACCACACAACCTGTTTTTTTAATGGAGGTTAATATGGCCTTTTCATCCAATGGTTTGATGGTGTGCATGTTGATTACTTCAGCACTAATACCTTGTTCATTCAGCGACTCTGCTGCTTTTAATGCTTCCCATACCAGATGCCCCGTTGCGATCAATGTAACGTCAGTACCTTCCTGCAATATGTCACCTTTTCCTATTTTAAATGCGGAATCAGCAGGGGTGAAGTTAGCTACTTTTGGTCGGCCAAAGCGCAGGTATACGGGCCCTTCGTAAGCAGCAATTGCTATTGTGGCAGCCTTAGTTTGATTGTAATCACAAGGATTAATAACAACCATATGTGGAAGCATTTTCATGAGGCCTATATCCTCAAGAATCTGATGGGTGGCCCCATCTTCACCAAGCGTAAGTCCCGCATGCGATGCACATATTTTAACATTTTTATTCGAATATGCTATACTTTGGCGAATCTGATCATAGACGCGTCCAGTCGAGAAGTTTGCGAAAGTTCCCGTAAAAGGGATTTTACCACCTATGGTTAATCCAGCTGCGATTCCCATCATGTTAGCCTCTGCGATGCCTACTTGAAAGAAACGATCCGGATGTTGATCCTCAAAAGCATTCATTTTTAGTGATCCTGTGAGATCAGCACATAGTGCCACTACATTCTCATTAGTATTACCTAATTCCTCTAATCCTGCACCAAAACCTGAACGTGTGTCCTTGCTACCTGAATCTGTATACTTTTTCATCTTAGTTGATTTTCACAATGGTTGATGAGCCTGGACTCACTCTGAATTCGTCACTTTTACTGTACCCCGTTTCTTGGGCAAATTTACTTCTGAAGATAACTTTATATTGACCTGGTTGAAGCTGAAAAACTTGACGCTCGCTGCTCGTACTGAGGTTTACGACCCATTCATAACCGTGCTCGCTTTGAACAAATACCGATCCAAACCCGCTTACGCCGGTTTGTATAGTGACCATTCCTGGTGGGGGAACTGCAATAGTAGTTTTGGCACTAGCCTTAATATGAACTCCTTTTTGAATAATTCTGGGCAACGTTAGTATTTCTAAATCGTAGGTACCACTGAGATAGCGTTGCGTTGTTCCAAAGTCTTGGACGTGCAATATCTCTTCTCCTCCTGAGGGCTTCACAACGCAGCTGATACTTTGTGAAATCCTTGGCGAAGCCCTGAGTTCAAGATCTCCCTGCGGGGTATTCGCACCTATATGTGTATGGGTTCCACTGAATATGACCACACTGTCAACCCTTACTGGTGGCACCGTGTGAATCTCCATATCATAAACAATCAGCGGATCTAAAACAAGTGTATCTGGCTGCCCTTTATAATTCAGCGTGTGCATAAATGCTTCTTTAACCTTACCGCTGGTATGATCATAAAGTATGATTGGCACATTAGTTTCTGTTGGTTTTCCGGTGATGTCTAATAGGTTAATTTGTGCAGTGGTATTGTCGAGAGCTTGGGATATAACCACCCCTAGTACATTTTTGAAGGTGTTTTCATCAGAGGCATCAAAATAAGTTCCCACACACTCGAAACTATCTTTAAAGTCATCCTCTAGTCCAATACCGATAACGAATGGCTTAAGTATGATGCCTTTTTTCTGCAGTCGTTTACTCACCACACATGGATCGCCATCACAGGCTTCAACTCCATCTGTTATGAGAATAATGATGTTTCGACAATCTTCGCAAGGTGGAAAATCATTCTCTGATTTCATCAGAGAGCCGGCAATAGGTGTTGTCCCTTTTGGTTTAATCGTCTTAAGAACACGCTTGATTTTATAAATATTTCCATTTCCAAAGGGAACTTCAAGCTTGGTGTCAGAACAGTCTTGGGGAGGTACAGGTTTTTGATGTCCATAAACCCTGAGAGCCAATTGAAAATTCCCATCTGCCTGTATGCCTTGAAGGCTATCGAGCATTTGTCCCATTAGCCGCTGGGCAACGTCGATTTTAGCTCCACTTTCCCACCTGCCATACATGCTTTGGCTGCCATCAAACACAAATAATATTCGTGTTAGAGGTGATTTTTTCTCTAACTGTTCTGTCTGTGCCTGAAGCACAGTGAAAAACAAGAGGGCAAATATGGAAGCTAATCGTTTCAAAAAGGAAGTTTTTAGTAGTCGCCTAGGGTTTCTTCGTTTTGCGCTAATGCGCTTACTAGTTGAGCATCATTCGGCGCGACCCCATGCCACTTGTGTGTTCCCATCATAAAATCAATACCATTGCCCATCTCTGTATGAAGAAGCAAGCAAATAGGTTTTCCCTTTCCCGTTTTCTCTTTGGCTAAAGTGATTGCTTGGTCAATGGCGTCTAGGTCATTTCCATTTTCGACATCTAAAACATCCCATCCAAATGCCTCAAATTTAGCCCTCAAGGAACCCATGGCGAGAACATCGTCTGTGGTACCATCTATTTGCTTTTCGTTGACGTCAATCGCAGAAATTAAGTTATCAATTTTTTTTGCGGAGGCATACATAGCAGCCTCCCAAACCTGGCCTTCTTGTAACTCTCCATCACCATGTAAAGTGAATACCAATGAAGAATCGTTGTTTAACTTCTTCGCTTCAGCCGCACCAATAGCGACGCTCATACCTTGTCCTAAGGATCCTGAGGCAATTCTAATTCCCTCCAGACCCTCATGGGTTGTAGGATGTCCTTGAAGTCTTGTATTGAGCTTTCTAAAAGTCGCTAATTCACTTACTGGGAAGTAGCCAGATCTCGCAAGAACGGAATAGAACACTGGTGAAATATGACCGTTAGATAAGAAGAACAGGTCTTCACCAATACCGTTCATGGAAAATTCTTGAGAATTATGGTTCAGATGCTTGAAATATAGAGAAACTAAATATTCAGTGCAGCCCAATGAGCCCCCAGGATGACCTGAGTTTACAGCGTGAACCATTCTAACTATATCTCTGCGAACTTGCGATACGACCGCTTGGAGGTTTTGTTGTGACATGAGAGGAAATCAGGATTTCTTGTTTGATTCAAAATTACGTTAAATCTAGGTGGAGGATCAATTTTAAGTTCCTTGTTATATACACACGTTGCTAACAAAGAATACAATTATCTTTGCCGCCTTAAAGCTTAGATTATGAAGTGTGGAATTGTCGGTCTACCGAACGTTGGTAAGAGTACATTATTCAACTGTTTATCCAGTGCGAAGGCCCAAGCGGCTAATTATCCTTTTTGTACAATAGAACCGAATGTAGGTCAGGTAACTGTACCTGATGCTAGATTAGAGCGATTGTCAGAATTGGTGAATCCTCAAAAAATACAGCCAGCAAATGTTGAGATTGTAGATATCGCAGGGTTGGTACGTGGCGCATCTAAAGGAGAAGGCTTAGGTAATCAATTCTTAGCAACCATTCGTGAAACCAATGCGATTATTCATGTTTTGAGATGCTTTGAAAATGAAAACGTAACACATGTTGACGGTAGTATTGATCCTATTCGAGACAAAGAGACTATTGACATCGAGCTTCAGTTTAAAGATTTAGACACCATTGAAAAGCGCTTGGATAAGGCGAAGAAAATGGCGAAAAGTGGCGAAAAGGAAGCAAAGCTTAATGTGGTTACACTGGAGCGTTTGATTTCTTTTGTAATGGAAGGTCGAAATGTTCGTGCATTCGAACGAAGTGATAGAGAATCTGTCTTAATTACAGAAATGCAACTCCTTACAGATAAGCCAGTATTGTATTTGTGTAATGTAGATGAGTCTTCTGCCAAGCAGGGTAATTCCTTTGTAGACCGCGTAAGGATAATGGCGCTAGAAGAAGGTGCTGGATGTTTACATATTGCTGCAAGCACGGAGTCCGATATTGCTGATTTGGAAACCTATGATGAAAAGCAGATGTTTCTCGATGAATTAGGGCTTGATGACGCCGGTGTAAATCGCGTGATTAGAGCTGCCTATGAGCTCTTAAAGCTTCAGACCTATTTCACTGCTGGAGAAAAAGAGGTGCGTGCATGGACGATTAAAAAAGAATCTACTGCTCCACAAGCTGCTGGGGTAATTCATACTGATTTTGAGAAAGGATTTATTCGTGCTGAGGTGATTTCATTCGTAGACTTTGATACTCTAGGCAGTGAAGCTGCCGTTAAAGAAGCAGGAAAAATGCGCGTTGAGGGAAAGGAGTATATCGTCCAAGATGGTGACGTTATGCACTTTAGATTCAATGTGTAAAACCTTTGTATAGTTTCATCTGAATTGTCCTTGAAAAAGTAGTGCTAAGTGCTAAATTGGATTTCTCTTGAATCTGAGTTTTATGTCACAAGAAACCAACTACACTGAGGATAATATTCGCTCCTTAGAATGGGACGAGCACATCCGTTTACGTCCTGGTATGTATATCGGAAAACTGGGCGATGGAAAAAGTCCAGATGATGGTATTTACATTCTTCTTAAAGAAGTGCTTGACAACTCTATTGACGAATATGTCATGGGAGCAGGTAAGGCGATTGAGGTCAAAATCGCAGATGGTCAGGTGATCGTAAGAGATTACGGTCGCGGAATTCCACTAGGTAAGGTTGTTGACGTAGTTTCTAAAATCAATACGGGTGCAAAATATGACAGTAAGGCATTCAAGAAATCTGTAGGCCTTAATGGCGTAGGAGCGAAAGCAGTCAATGCACTCTCACAAGAGTTTATAGTTCAGGCCTTCCGCGATGGTAAAACCAAACGGGCGAAATTTGTTCGAGGTAAACTGACAGAGGACGATTTAATTATGGAGTCTTCTCAGCGCAAAGGGACTAAGATATCCTTCCGTCCGGATACAGAGATCTTCCTGCACTACAAATTCATGGTGGAATATGTGGAGAAGATGCTTTGGAACTATGCCTATTTAAATCCGGGTTTGACCCTCTATTTAAATGGTGAAAAATTCTTTTCAGAGAACGGCCTTAAGGATCTACTTCAGGATAATTTAGATGGAAACACCCTCCATGACATAGCACACTTAAAAAGTGAAGACATTGAAGTTGCATTCACCCACAGTGAGCGCATGCAAGGAGAGCAATACTATAGTTTTGTCAATGGGCAACATACCACCCAGGGGGGAACACATCAAAATGCCCTGAGAGAGGCTTTCGTAACTGTAATAAGAGATTTTTACGGCAAGAACTTTGATGCTTCGGATGTAAGAAGTTGCATTATTGCAGCCATTTCAATTAAAGTTGAAGAGCCCGTTTTTGAATCCCAAACGAAAACTAAATTAGGATCCTTAGAAATGGCTCCAGGAGCCATACATGTAAGGACTTTTGTGATTAATTTTTTGAAAGAAAAATTAGATAATTTTTTACATCGTAACGCTGGAGTAGCTGATGCTATTCTAAAAAAAATTCAACGTGCTGAACGCGAGAGAAAGGATCTTCAAGGGATTAGAAAACTCGCCCGTGAAAGAGCAAAAAAATCAAGTTTACACAATAAAAAATTACGCGATTGCAGGGCTCACTTGAGTGATTCAAAGGCTGCTGCAAAAGGTGATAGGAGACTAGAGACAACGCTTTTCATAACGGAGGGCGATAGTGCTTCAGGTTCTATAACTAAGAGTAGAGACGTAAACACACAGGCCGTGTTTTCCTTAAAAGGAAAGCCATTGAATTCTTTTGGATTGACGAAGAAGGTCGTTTATGAAAATGAAGAGTTTAACCTACTACAAGCAGCGTTAAATATTGAGGACGGGTTAGATGAATTGCGTTACAACAACGTGGTAATAGCTACTGATGCTGATGTTGATGGAATGCACATTCGATTATTATTGATTACGTTCTTTTTACAGTTTTTCCCGGAATTGGTAAAAGAGGGCCATTTGTACATATTGCAGACACCATTGTTTCGAGTTCGAAACAAAAAAGCAACGAGGTACTGCTATTCTTCTGACGAAAAAAATGAAGCCATAAGGGTATTGGGTCCGAAACCGGAAATCACTAGATTTAAGGGATTGGGGGAAATATCACCTGATGAGTTTAAGCACTTTATCGGCAAGGATATTCGATTAGAACCTGTGATGATACATAGGGACTATCGATCAGAGGACTTGTTGACCTTTTACATGGGTAAAAACACCCCAGCACGTCAGGAATTCATCATTGAAAATCTACGTGTAGAAAAGAATCTTGAAGAAGAACTCTTGAACTAATGAGTGAAGAATTGACCCCAATAGAAAGCGGATTAGATCCGGAAATGCTGCCTCAAGAGACCCAAGAGGAGGGAACTCGTATCACCAGGGTATCAGGAATGTACGAAGATTACTTCTTAGATTACGCTTCTTATGTGATCCTAGAGCGTGCCGTCCCAGCCTTGAATGACGGATTAAAGCCGGTACAAAGAAGGTTGTTGCACTCCATGCGTGAGATGGATGATGGTCGCTTTCATAAAGTAGCAAACATCATAGGTCAAACCATGAGATTTCACCCTCATGGTGACGCATCTATTGGAGATGCCTTGGTTCAAATGGGCCAAAAAGAGCTTTTGATTGATTGTCAGGGGAACTGGGGTAATATATTAACTGGTGATAGCGCTGCTGCACCACGTTATATAGAGGCTAGACTGACGAAATTTGCCTTGCATGTAGCCTACAGTCCAAAGGTTACGAACTGGCAATTGAGTTATGACGGTCGTGCCAACGAGCCCATTCATTTACCCATGAAATTCCCGATGCTTCTTGCTATGGGTGTTGAAGGAATTGCCGTTGGATTGAGTACCAAAATTCTTCCCCACAACTTTATAGAATTGGTAGACGCATCTGTTAAAGTATTAGAAGGCAAGCCGTTTAAGTTATATCCTGATTTTCCTACCGGAGGTCAAGCTGATTTCTCAAATTATAATGAAGGTATTAGAGGCTCACGCGTTCGGGTTAGAGCGAAGATGTCTCAGCTAGATAAAAACACCTTAGTAATCACACAAGTGCCATTCAGCACTACGACGCAGAGTCTCATTGATTCTATCCTTAAGGCGAATGAAAAGGGGAAAATCAAAGTAAAGAAGATTGAAGATAACACTGCCGAGCATGTGGAAATACTCATCCACTTACCGTCAGGCATAAGTCCTGACAAAACGATAGATGCCTTGTTCGCCTTTACAAACTGTGAAGTGAGTATTGCACCATTATCTTGTAGTATACATGAGGATACTCCATGGTTTATTGGAGTAAGCGAAGTGCTTAGAAGAAGTACAGAATCCACAAAGGACATTCTTAAGGCAGAGCTGGAAATAAAACTAAACGAACTTAATGAGCAATGGCATTTCGCATCATTGGAACAGATTTTTATTGAACAGAAAATCTATCGTGATATTGAAGACGCCGAGACCTGGGATCAGGTAATTGATTTCATAGGTAAAGGATTAGAACCGTTTACAGCACATTTAATGCGTGCCGTGACTCAAGAGGATATTGCTAGGTTAACAGAAATAAAAATCAAGCGTATTTCTAAGTTTGATTCGGACAAAGCGAATGATAAAATTCTTGACTTAGAGGGCCGAATTGAAGCTGTAAAGCATGATTTGAACAATCTTATTGATTTTGCTATTGCTTATTTCAAGGATTTAAAAGAACGTTTTGGTAAGGGAAGAGAACGCAAAACTGATATTGCAACTTTCGATAACGTAGAGGCTTCGAAAGTGGTGATTAGAAATCAAAAGCTTTTTGTCAATAAAGCGGAGGGTTTTGTTGGTATCGGTATTAAAAAAGAAGAATATGTCTGTGATTGTTCAGATATAGATGACATTATCGTATTCCGTGAAGACGGAAAGTACAGCGTTAGCAAAGTTAAGGATAAAGCCTTTTTTGGTAAAGGAATCATACATGTAGCGGTATGGAAAAAAGGCGACGACAGAACAGTCTATAATGCGATATACTCAGACGGAGCATCCAAGGTTAGC
>CAJJCK010000244.1 GCA_905182675.1 uncultured Cryomorphaceae bacterium
ATAAATCCTTTAGTGAATACGTCTTGATGACGTGTATCAAGAATAAGAGCTTCGGTTTCATTTGCTGCCGCAGCGAATTCCTGTACACTTAAAGCTCTCATACCACGTTCCAAAACGGTATCTAGGCTTTCATAACCTGTCTTATTTAATCTTACATTCTCAGGGAAGTATGCCGGCGGTGCTTGAAGACCATCTGTTACTTCAGCAACAAATTCCTCAATGGTCATGTCTGAACGTAGCGCGTAATTGATCTGTTTTTGTTCACCTATTGTTCCAACGGTTTCCTTTGACATGTTTTTTCCACATGAGGATCCAGCACCGTGTCCTGGATAAACAATGACATCATCAGAAAGTGTCATTATCTTCGTTCTCAACGAATGATAAAGAGTCTGTGCTAATTTTTCTTGCGTCATATCCGCAGCCTTCTGAGCGAGGTCTGGACGACCAACATCTCCTAAAAACAATGTATCTCCAGAAAAAATGGCATGATTCTTACCACGCTCGTTTTTCAAGAGGTAAGTGGTCGACTCCATCGTATGACCTGGAGTATGCAAAACTTCAATTTCTACATCTCCAATCTTCAACCTTTCTCCGTCCGTAGCGATCTTACAATCAAACGTTGGATTCGCAAGAGGACCGAAAATAATTGTAGCCCCTGTCTTCTTTGCTAAATCAAGGTGGCCTGAAACAAAGTCAGCATGAAAGTGCGTCTCAAGGATGTATTTAATTTTAACACCATCTTTTTCTGCACGCTCTAAATAAGGACCTACTTCGCGAAGTGGATCAATGACAACCGCTTCACCTGCAGATGCTATATAATAAGCTCCCTGAGCCAAACAACCTGTATAAATCTGTTCTACAATCATTCTAAATCTGTTTTAATATTATATAAACGGCCATAGCTAATACAAACCATCCAAAACCCTTTTTAAGTTTTGTTCCGTCAATAAATCTTGTTAAGTAAATTCCCACAAAAATACCACCTATTGCAATAGCGGAGATTGACAATAGTAAAGTCCAATCAATGATTAGATCGGGACGATCTAAATCACCCTTAAAACCAATTAAACTCTTGAATGTAATAATGAGCAAGGATGTACCCACCGCTTTTTTCATTGGCAATTTAGCAAATAGCACCAGCGCTGGAATGATTAAAAAACCTCCTCCAGCTCCAACTATACCCGTCAAGACTCCTACCAACAAACCTTCTATAATAATCGCAGGGTAATTGAATATTGGCTTTTGAGCTACCTCAATTTCGTCTTTGTGACTACGAATCATACTAACAGAAGCCGCCAACATGATAAGGGCAAAAAACACCATGATTGCAGTGTCCTTGGAAAGTGTCATTAACTCGGTACTGAAGACTGGATCTGGAATAGATGGAACAAGAAAACGTCTAGTCAAGTAAACTGCTATAAAAGCAGGTACCGCAAAAACTACGGCTATCTTATATTCAATTTGACCCAACGATGCATTTCTAAAAGCACCTACTAAGGAAGTAATTCCCACAATAAATAAAGAATACGCCGTACTCATTTCAGGTGTAATACCAAACAGATAAACCAATACAGGTACTGTTAAAATACTACCACCACCGCCAATCAAGCCTAATGAGATGCCAATAAAAATTGACGCGATGTAACCGATTACTTCCATGACCTTTATTTAAAGAGGTGAAGTTAAGTCCGGACTAAAGTATCAAGTGTGACACAACGCACACTAGAATAGTATTGCCTCCATTTCACGTTGTAGCTCCTTCGCCGCCATTTTCGCTGCTTCCGCAAAATCACGAGCATTACTCTTGTAAATTATTCCCCTCGTTGAATTCACTAAAACACCATAATCCTTGTTTGTGGCTTTAGTAAGTACATCCCTAAGCGAACCTCCTTGTGCACCTACTCCGGGCACAAGAAAAAACGAATCTGGCGCTGCAGCTCGTACCCGTTCCAAATATTCCGTTTTAGTCGCGCCGAGCACGAACATAAGCTGGTCAGGAGAGGCCCATTCTTGAGCTGTTTTAACTACTTGCTCAAAAAGTGCCTCACCATCTTTATTTTCTTTGAGTTGAAAATCTAATGCACCCTGGTTGGAGGTAAGTGCTAATAAAATAACCCACTTATCTTCATAGGCTAAAAAAGGGGTAACACTGTCACTTCCCATATATGGAGCTACGGTAACACTGTCAAATTCAAAAGCATTAAAATAGGCCTCTGCATACATTTTTGAAGTGTTCCCTATATCGCCGCGTTTGGCATCAGCAATGGTAAATACTTCTGGATAATTTGAGTTTAAGTATTGGATGGTTTTCTCTAGAGACCGCCAGCCAGCTACACCCAAACTCTCATAAAATGCGATGTTCGGCTTATAAGCCACAGCATAATCAACCGTTGCGTCTATTATAGCCTTGTTGAACTCGAAAACGGGATCTTCCATTCCCAACAAGTGAGTGGGTATTTTCTTAATATCCGTATCTAAACCAACACAAAGAACACTTCGTTTGATTTTGATCTGTTGAATAAGTTGCGCTCTAGTCATAATTAAATGATGTCATTACCTTCCTTCATTTTCTCGGCATTTTCAGCCATGTGAAGTTCATCAATAAATCGCTGTATATCGCCACCGATAACATCAGTTAGGTTATAGGTAGTTAAGCCAATTCTGTGATCAGTTACCCTACCCTGTGGATAGTTATAGGTTCTGATTTTTGCAGACCGATCTCCAGTACTTACCATGGTCTTGCGCTGGGCAGCCTGTTCAGCTTGCTTCTTTTTAAACTCCATGTCGAACATGCGAGATCTAAGAACCTTCAAGGCCTGCTCGTAATTCTTATGCTGGGATCTTCCGTCTTGACATTCCACCACAATACCAGTAGGTAAGTGAGTCAACCTGACCGCACTCTCTGTTTTATTGACGTGCTGACCACCCGCTCCCTGAGATCTATACGTGTCTTTCTTCACATCTTTCATGTCTAAGTCAACATCTACCTCTTCAGCCTCAGGCAATACCACCACAGAAGCCGCAGAAGTGTGCACGCGACCTTGACTTTCCGTTGCAGGAACTCTTTGAACACGGTGGACACCGCTTTCATATTTCAGAATGCCGTAAACGGAGTCGCCAGATACTTCAAAAGAAACTTCTTTGAATCCTCCGGCTGTGCCGACGTTCATGGTTATTATTTCTATGTTCCACTTCCGTTGTTCACAATACCGTTGGTACATACGAAACAAGTCGCCAGCGAATATGGCACCCTCGTCTCCTCCTGCACCTTGTCGTATTTCGACAAGAGCATTTTTATCATCTGCAGGGTCCTTAGGCAGAAGTAGCACCTTGACATCCTCTTCCAAGGAAATAAACTGAGGCACCAGCTCATCGAGTTCCATCTTCGCCATCTCACGAAAGTCAGGATCTTTCTCTTCCTTTAAGGCCAGCTTAGCCTCACTAATCCTGCTTGATAACTCAATATGTTGCTCACGAATTTCGACCAGAGGCTTCAAGCTCTTGTATTCACGATTTAATGATATGTAACGCTGGTTATCATTAATGATATCCGGCTGAATAATCAAATCTGTGACTTCGTTGAAGCGTTGCAATATAACATTTAGCTTATCCAGCATTATTTAGAATACTTAAATGACCCGAATTCACTTTCAATGGTCAATGATTTTCCTGATCCATCTTCAACTCTACCCACAATCTGAGCGGCTACACCGAAACTTTCGCTGATCGCAATAATTTCTTGCGCTATAGATGGGTGTACATACAACTCCATGCGATGCCCCATGTTAAATACTTGGTACATTTCTTCCCAAGAAGTTCCGCTCTGCTCTTGAATCATCTTAAACAAAGGTGGGATTGGGAACAAGTTGTCTTTAACAACGTGGCCTTTACCTAAAAAATGAAGGATTTTAGTCTGGGCACCACCTGAACAATGTACCATCCCATCAATGCGACCTTTATATCTATCTAGGATTTGTTTAATTATTGGTGCGTAAGTCCTTGTTGGACTCAATACCAACTTACCTGCATCAAGAACCGTATCTGTAACCCCAGTCAAAGACTTAGCACCAGTATAAACCAAATTATCCGGAACAGCCGGATCAAAACTCTCGGGGTATTTGAGGGCCAATTCTTTGCCGAAGACATCATGTCTAGCGCTAGTCAAACCGTTAGATCCCATACCACCATTATACTCAGACTCGTAAGTAGCTTGACCAAAAGATGCCAGGCCTACAATAACGTTGCCTGCTTTAATGTTTGCATTGTCCACAACATCACTGCGCTTTAACCGCGCCACCACAGTACTATCCACAATAATAGTGCGTACCAGGTCTCCAACATCTGCTGTTTCTCCTCCAGTGCTCTTAATGTCTATTCCAAACTTGCGATATTCTTCTAAGAGCTCCTCTGTTCCACCAATAATGGCACTTAAGACTTCACCTGGAATAAGTCCTTTATTTCTACCAATGGTGGAGCTGAGCATTATATTCTCCGTTGCACCTACACACAAGAGGTCATCAATATTCATGATAAGTGCATCCTGAGCGATGCCCTTCCAAACACTAATATCTCCTGTTTCCTTCCAATACATGTAAGCCAAGGAACTTTTTGTGCCCGCACCATCTGCATGCATCACCAAACAATAATCTTGGTCACCCGTCAAATGATCCGGCACAATCTTGCAAAAAGCCTGTGGAAACAAACCTTTATCTATATGCTTAATAGCGTTATGAACGTCTTCCTTTTGGGCGCTTACACCACGTCCTGCGTAGCGGTCTGAATTGTTACTCATGCTGCAAAAATAACGAGAAAGCGCGCACGGGTTACCCGTGCGCGCTTCTCTTTTTATAAAGTAGTGATTTACTTAATTTGAATCCAAGAACCAACGATTAAATCTTTATCATTCTTAAAGTCGTTTAACTCACGAATATCCTTAAGTCCTGAACCTGTCTTTTTAGCAATAGTCCTTAATATATCACCACGTTGAACTTGGTAATGGCTTTCATCAAAAGACTTGTAATCACCATTCTTAGTAACCTTAATTACCATACCAGGTAAAGGACGAGCTCCACGAAGGCCAGCGTTAAGCTTTTTCAGCTCAACAACATTCATACCGTTATTCATAGCAATCTTACCTAAGGAGCGGTCTTTTGCACTTAATGTGATGGTTTGCCCAATTTGGGTTTCACTTTTTTTGTTAGATACAAAATCTCCATCGTCTTCTTCGAACGAAGCTTCAGTCGGCACGTAATCATCAGACAATACTTTAAAATCCGTACGACGGTTTATCTGGTTGGCGACTTCTTGATTTTCAGCGGATAGCGATTTAATATATCGCTCCGTCATCACATCATTTCCCTTGAACTTGTCAGCACCTAGGCCTGTATAACATTGTGAGATCGTAAATGGCTCTTTTTCGCCCATACCCACAGCAGTCAAACGTTGGGATGAAACACCTTTTTGTATCAGATAATCCACACAACTCTGTGCACGCGCTAGAGACAACACATCATTTTTCAAGTCAGTGTCACGGTAATCTGTATGAGAACGAAGTCCAATAGTGATCGTTGGATTTCTTTTTAAAATACTATAGACGGTATCGAGGGCTACTTTACTTTCCTCGCGCAATTCAGATTTTGCTAAATCAAAGAATACATTAGGCAATACTATTGGCACTTCAATAGGGTCCATGGTCAGGGTTAATGAGAAGGACTTTACATACTCACGGTCCTCTTTAACTCTAGAATAATCAGAGAGACTTAATCCTTGAGTAGAGATGTCGTCAATAGCATTCAAGAACTTCTTACGACTCATGTTAAATTTATAAGACTTGTCTTCCAGTATATTTCCTTTAGGTATGCTAAACTTTCCTGAAGCATCTGTTGTGACAATAAAACTGTTTCCTGATTTATCACTTACCTCAATGGTAACTTCTTTAACAGGTTTCCCGTTTTTACTACTCACAACGGTTCCTTGTACTTCGAATTGCTTTGACCATTCAGTTACGTACCAGATATCATGTTCGCCTCTAGTTCCTTTTCTATTAGAGATCACAAAACCCTTTTTAGTATTATCTCCTGGAGTCCAACGTAAGGCGATGTCATCACCTTCAGAATTAATGGGGCTTAGCATGTTTTCAACATCACCAATCGTCATACCATTATCATCTAACTTCACTCTGAAGCAGTCAAAGCCTCCCATTCCAGCTCGCCCATTTGAAGAGAAATATAAATACCCATCTCCGTGAATGAACGGGTAAAGCTCGTCACCTCGTGTGTTTATATTTAGAGACTCCGGTGCCTTCCATTCGCGAGCTCTGCGGTCGTAGGTAGTCATGTAAATATCCTTACCTCCTTTACCGTTTGCTAATTCACCAGCGAAATATAGAATGTTATCGTCAGCACTTAATGCTGGATGACCAATAGATGCTCCACTGTCTAAAGCAATCACCACAGGCTCTGGGTTAGCCCAGTCCTGCCCTACTTTCTTTGTCGTATAGATTGCGCAACCCATTTTCTCGTTTTTCACCTGTAGACATTTTGTGAAATACATGGTTTTTCCGCGAGAGTCAAAAGTCACTACACCTTCGTGATCTTTAGTATTGATCACGTCACTCATGGGCTGCATATCGCCCCAAACGATATCGTCGTTTGCATTGGCCTCTTTACCTTTTTTCTTTTTCGATCCTTTTTTCGCTTGACCTTCAACAATAAACATATCAGAGAAACGCTGTCCCGTCCAACCATCTTGTTTTCTACCGGTGGCATCATCACGCATGGAGGAAATCATCAAAGTCAATTCCTCTTTACCCCTTTTTCCCGCGTAAGAAATCGCGTAATCCGATTTTTTAGAATTTAAGTCCTTCGCGTTATCAAGTGCAAATAATGATCCTTGATCGGACCATTTCACAGCCTGCTGACAACTCAGAATACCAGTTTCAGCTCTTGCATCTGACGGAATCAATTTTTTGTACTCCTCAAAGGCAACTATGGCATCTTCATATTCCCCCTGACACTGCAGCATCTCCGCATATCCAAGTCCTGAAAGCGCTCCAAAACCGAGTTTTTGAGCTCTTAAATAATAGCTCGCAGCACGCTTACATTGACCCGTAAACCGATAGCATTCAGCCATGTTATACGAAATCCGTTGTTTTTGATCACGAGATTTCTCCTTAGAATACGCTTTCGAATATGCTTCTACAGCAACACTATACTCTTTAGCGTCAAAGTACTCATCTGCACGTTTGGTTGTCTTATGTAAGGTGGTTTCAACATCCTCTATAGCAGCTTCTTGTGCGCTAGATATAGTAGGGATCATGAATAAGGCCAGGGCCAGTATTTGATAAAATCTTTTTTGCATGAGAATAGTTATCACTAGGGTTTAAGCGTGCCTAATATAGCCAAAATAAAAAAAAGAAACCCCGCAGAAGCAGGGTTTCTATTTAACTAAAGCTAGACCATTAAAATGATTATCTCGTATACAGCATTTCACGGAATTTAGGTAATGGCCACTGCTCATCATCTATCATCAATTCAAGCTTATCACTTTCATAACGAATGACTTCAAAATATGGCTTAACATTATCGTGGTAAGCGATCGCCCTGTCACGCATGTCATCCATTAGATTAGCATTTTTTCGCTCTTGAACCATGGCTTCTTTTGACCCTAGTATATTTGAAATTCTAGCGGAAATGTCTTTAATCATTTCCAATTGCTCTTTCGCGACACGTTCAAAAGTATCCGAGTCCATAATATCTTTCAAACGCTGAACATTATCAATCAACACGTTCTGGTATTTAATTGCAGTGGGTACAATATGATTACCCGCTAAATCACCCAGTACTCTCGATTCAATTTGAATTTTCATGAAGTAGGATTCTAAAAGAATCTCATGACGTGCTTCAGCTTCTCTATGTGACATGACACCTAAATGCTTAAATAAAGACAACGACTGCTCACTTACATAAGCGTCTAACGCGCGCGGCGTCGAAGGCTCATTAGTCAAACCACGTTTTTCAGCCTCTTCTTTCCATGCATCTCCATAT
>CAJJCK010000245.1 GCA_905182675.1 uncultured Cryomorphaceae bacterium
CCCCGTAGAAATCCAACGACCTGGCTGGGCGACATTACCCCTATCAAAATAGTATTGATCAAGAGCATTGTTGATGTTTAAAAACGCTTGGAAGGGTATTTGACGGCGGGTTATACCGGCGACAGGAGCCCAATAAAGTTTGGCATCTACAGTTAAAAATGGTGCATAGTCAACCTGTTCACCTGTGGTAAAAGACTCGTAGGTACCCACCCGGTCTTGAGCAGTTACTGCCCACTTGAGAAAAAGACCATTACCCAGTCTATTGTTTACCGTGATATTAGCTTTCGCACCTAAATAGTCTAGAGCATATAAAGACGTGTATTCTACCTCAGGAGTGCTTCCCTGCATAAACATGAAGGAACCAACAATACTGCGTACAAAATCTTTGCGTTTGGAGGCGTAATAACCAAAGTTACCCTCTAAACCCGTAAGGTTGAGGTTGGTGATGTTTTGTGCAAATGCCGTATCGTTCCCGGGAAACTTCACCCAATCAATGAGGTTGGTAGAACGACGGTGGAAAGCAGCTGCGTTATAACGTATATTATTCTGGACTCCGCGGCGATAACCTGCTTCAAAATTCTGGGCACTTTCATGATCTAAATCCAAGGATCCGTAGGCATTTCCACGTGCGTAATATAGATCGGTGTAGGTAGGATAGCGTACACTTTGGTCGACAGAGGCATATAAAGTAGATAGTTTTCCAAGCTTGAAGCCCACATCAATTCCTGGACTCCAGGCACTAACAATAATTTCCGAGCCTAATTGACGTTGGTTCAATAGCATCCCTGCTGTAATTCTTAAAGGACCGTCACTGTAACGGTGCTCCGCAAAATAGCTCATGTTCAATTGGTCCTGGTAACGGGTGTAAGACGCAGGCCAATTTGGAACCTCTACAGGGTCTATAATTCCTGTTTGACCCAAGGCATTGGAGAGAATTTCATCATAACGTATATTCATACCCACCGTAGTAATGTGACGTGGATTCCACTCGTAAGAGCCGTGGGTATTTGCGGTCCATGCTGCTGTTTTGTGGAAGTTGTGACCGCCATACCATGATGCTGCAGTGTCCCCAGTGCTGGCACGGTAATAAATACCGTCTTCATTTCTTTCATAGGCGACCTGATCGGCATTAAAGCCAGCGAGACCTTGGGTTTCTCGATAGAGTTCAAATCTATCTGTAGCGCCTACATAATTAACTTTCAAGTCATACGAAAAACCATTCTTTTTCAAATTCAAGCGCGCTCCTAAAACACGTGTCGACGTCGCCTCAAACTGGTCTGGAAACGACGACGAGTAATAGTTTGATGCACCAAATCCTTTTTGATTTTCAGCATACAAAAGTGACAAATTACCCAATGTCCCTCCGAAGTTTACAGCACGGTCCAGGGACATCATAAATCTATCGCTTTTGAAATCTGTGTTCGTAATATAGCCACTGCTCTGGTCACGTTGGTAAGCGATCTGTGCACCCCATTTCCCTATCTTCTTTCCTGCATTAAATCCATGGTGCTGAAGACCGTAACTACCTGCAGACACTCTGTATCCTCCATTGATTTTTACTTGCGCTTTCTTAAGCACAATGTTTACCACTCCAGTCATAGCTCCCACCCCATGAACTCTTGAAGCTCCTCCGTGCAAAACTTCAATTCGCTCTATCATCGCGATAGGAATGGGAAGGTTCATGTTGTGATGACCAGTTTGCGCATTGTTCATGCGAACTCCATCCACAAGAACCAGGGTTTGGTCAAACGTACCTCCACGAATACCCAGGTCAGACTGAACGTCTAGGGGACCGCGCTGACGTACATCGATTCCTGCGACAAACTCAAGTAATTCATTGATCGTATTCACAGGCAATTCCTGAATCTCCTTAGCCGTAATAACAGTTACCGTTCGAGCCGCCTGAGCGTAGGTATCTCCCGCCACAGATGTGCTGACTTCGACTTCATTTAATAAGGTTGGGCGTTCTTTTTTTGAAACAATTCCTCTCAATCCTGAGCGCTGTCCAAATTCTTGAGCACTTGATGAAACGGTTAAAACCAGTAGGGAAACAATTAAAATACTTCTCATGATCTAAGTAGATGTGTATTAGTATCGCAAATATAGGGCGCAAAAAAATCCCCAAGACTTAAGTCTTGGGGATTACAGTAGTTTACTCGATCGCATTTAGCTTGCGAGTACAGATATGACATTGTTCTTACATTCGACAACACCACCTTTTACCTCAACGGTACATAGTTTATCGTCTGTTACATCAAGAATAACTCGAGAGCTCATGTGGTCTAAGGTTCTTGTGTCGTCTGCGACGCGAACGCGCACCGTTCCTATTGCTAGAGTAGCAATCAAGGGTGCATGATCGTTCAGGATTTGGAACAATCCATCTTTCCCAGGCAACTGAACAGCGCTCACTTCTCCTTTGAACAATACCTCTTCAGGTGTAATGACTTCTAAGTACATAGTCTGTTTTATTCAGCAGCTTCAGCCAACATTTTCTCACCAGCTTCAATCACTTCTTCAATGGTTCCCTTCAAGTTGAAAGCAGCCTCTGGATATTGATCCAAAGCACCATCGAGAATCATATTAAAGCCTTTAATTGTATCCTTAATATCTACCAATACCCCCGGCAGGCCAGTAAACTGCTCTGCAACATGGAATGGTTGAGATAGGAAACGAGCTACACGACGTGCACGAGATACAATAAGCTTATCTTCTTCAGACAACTCTTCCATACCTAAAATGGCAATAATGTCTTGCAACTCTTTATAACGCTGAAGTGTTTCTTTCACTCTCTGCGCCGTATCATAGTGCTCAGCGCCTACGATGTCAGCAGTCAAAATTCTGGACGTAGAATCCAATGGATCAACCGCTGGATAGATTCCTTGCTCTGCGATCTTACGAGACAATACCGTGGTGGCATCTAAGTGAGCAAAAGTTGTTGCCGGTGCAGGATCTGTAAGATCATCTGCAGGAACGTATACTGCCTGTACTGAGGTAATGGAACCATTTTTAGTCGATGTAATACGCTCTTGCATGGCACCCATTTCTGAGGCTAGAGTAGGTTGATAACCCACTGCAGAAGGCATACGTCCTAAAAGTGCACTTACCTCAGAACCCGCCTGTGTGAAGCGGAAAATATTATCAACGAAGAATAGGATGTCTCTACCCTGTCCGTCGCCTTCTCCATCACGGAAGTACTCTGCTAAAGTCAGACCAGAAAGCGCAACACGTGCACGTGCACCAGGAGGCTCATTCATCTGACCAAATACGAAGGTTGCTTTTGAGTCCTTCATCAACTCTTTATCTACTTTGCTCAAATCCCATCCGCCATTTTCCATAGCATGCATGAATTCTGGACCATAATTGATAATGCCTGACTCTAGCATCTCACGCATCAGGTCATTTCCTTCACGAGTACGCTCTCCGACACCGGCAAATACAGAAAGACCACCGTGGCCCTTTGCAATATTGTTAATCAATTCTTGAATCAATACTGTTTTACCCACACCAGCACCGCCAAATAAACCAATTTTACCACCTTTAGAATAAGGTTCAATAAGGTCAATGACTTTGATACCCGTAAAAAGTACTTCAGTAGCCGTACTTAAATCCTCAAAAGCTGGTGCTGGACGGTGAATAGGCAGGCCTCTTGAACGGTCAATACCGCCAATACCATCTATATCTTCTCCAACAACGTTGAATACACGTCCGTAGATTTGATCGCCAATAGGCATTGTGATAGCAGATCCTAAAGATCTAACTTCCTGACCTCTTTGACATCCGTCAAGAGAATCCATAGATATAGCCCGAACGGTATCTTGACCAACGTGCTTTTGAACTTCTAATACGACGACTTGGCCGGTAGATTTCGTTACTTCTAGTGCTTCATATATTCTAGGAAGCTCACCTTCTGTACCATCAAATTTAACGTCCACTACAGGGCCGATAATTTGAGAGATTTTTCCAACTAATTGAGACA
>CAJJCK010000246.1 GCA_905182675.1 uncultured Cryomorphaceae bacterium
AGGATTAGTTTACTACTGGCCCTATCTTATTTATATACCGGAATTCCCTGGACGCTGCTTCCTTTTGTAGGTTATATAGTCTATATGTCGGTGGTATTCTTTGCCGCCTTGTTCAAAGAAAATCTATCTGTTGCCTTGCTTGTCATAAAGACTACAAAGACCATGAATGCAGGATATGGCTGGGGTTTTGCTCGGAATTTCTGGGAGGTATTCGTAAGAGGTAACTCAAAGGGAATACAACTATAGCGCTTCTAATTTCTCTTTCAAAGAGATATAGAGTTCTTCTTCTTCAACTTGATCAAGCGAAATAATTACTGGAATGTCCTTGGACCTATAAATGATTACGGCTTGTTTGTAAGGTTTGTCCAGTAACAAATGGTATCTACTTTGACCCGCTCCTTTAAATTTACCTTTTGAGACGTTGCTCGTGGATATCCCGTTCAGACGTAATCTTATCTTAGGGATTTTCTCAAGTAATAATATAGAATCCATTTCAGCAAAGGGAATAGTTAATCCGTAAGGTCCTGAAATAGAAACTTCATCCTTATACATCTGCATGCTTGATTTCCTTTCAGACCACACAAATAAAATGATTACAAATATCAGAGTAGCGAGCAAAACGCCCGCGCCAATTTTTGCTTGAACCTTAGTTGAACTGCTTGAAGACTTGTCGATGTCTTTTGTTTTTATAAAAAACAACAAGTAGGCTATAATGGGAGTAATTCCAATATGGTAAACGAGTACATCTTTATTCCAAAATAGACCAATTAGTGTACCTATGGTAATGAAGGATATTCCAAAATAGAGGTGGAATTGTCTGAATCTACCCAGATATTCCTTTAGAGGAAACTTAGCCTGGTCATCCTTAGACATGGTATTGTATCCACTAAGTAGGATACCCGCGTTAGCCTCTGTTACAATAAATCCAAGCGAAATAAAAAGAATTCCAAGCCCTAAGTTGAAAAAGATCATATCCTACTAGATTAATGATGTTATCGCTTTTCGCGTTTACTTTCTAACTCAATAAGTACGTCTCTAAGTCTTGCAGCCTCGATGAAATCCATACTCTTTGCGGATACCTCCATGTCTTTACGAATCTTTCGTATACTGGTTTCTAGGTCTTCTGGAGTAGCGTAGTTCATCGCTTTTTCCGCAGCCTTAAGGTTTACTTTACTTACTTCATACTCAACATTGCGCTGGACTGCACTGGACTTGGCTAGAATGGACTCTTTACTTCTTATCAATGCGGTCGGCACGATGCCATTTGCTTTGTTGTATATATCTTGTTTTATTCTTCTGCGCCCTGTCTCATCCATAGTGCGCTGCATACTATTGGTGATTTTATCTGCGTAGAGAATAGCCAAGCCATTAACATTTCTAGCCGCTCTTCCTATAGTTTGAACTAAGGATCGTTCACTTCTTAGAAACCCTTCTTTATCGGCATCTAGTATGGCTACTAGACTTACTTCCGGAAAATCAAGCCCTTCTCTTAATAAATTGACCCCAATAAGGGCATCAAAGACGCCTAGGCGCAGATCTCTCATGATTTCTACCCGCTCTAGTGTATCTACATCACTGTGTATGTAACGACAGCGTATGTCGTAGCGCGTAAAATATTTGGTAAGTTCTTCTGCCATCCTTTTGGTCAGGGTGGTAATGAGTACTCGTTCGTCTAACTCTACCCGTTTATTGATTTCGTCAATAAGATCATCTACTTGATTTTCACTTGGTCGAACCTCAATAATGGGATCAAGTAATCCTGTTGGCCTTATGAGCTGTTCGGCATATACTCCGCCACTTAATTCCAATTCATATTCCGAAGGAGTGGCACTAACAAACATCGCTTGACCTCTGAGTTTTTCGAACTCATCGAACTTTAATGGTCGGTTATCCATTGCTGCAGGAAGTCTGAATCCATACTCTACAAGGTTTTCTTTACGTGATCTATCTCCACCATACATGGCTTTTACTTGGGGGAGTGTGACGTGACTTTCGTCGACGATCATTAAGAAGTCATCTGGGAAATAATCCAAAAGACAGAAAGGACGTATCCCTGGCTCTCTGCCGTCGAGATAACGACTATAGTTTTCAATTCCAGAGCAATACCCCAGCTCTCGGATCATCTCTAGGTCAAAATTTGTTCGTTCCTCTAGTCTTTTTGCTTCCAGTGGTCTACCCACTCCTCGGAAGTGATCAACCTGAGACATTAAATCATCCTGTATATGATGTATAGCCTGCTGTAATTGACCTTTCTCAGTGACAAATAGATTCGCGGGAAATAATCGTATCTCGGTCATTTGTTCAATTCGCTGCCCACTAACGGGGTCCATATGCTCGATGGTTTCCACTTCATCACCCCAGAAACTAATGCGAAAAAATGATTCTGCATAGGCCGGGAAAATATCTATAGTATCTCCTTTTACACGAAAAGAACCACGTTTAAATTCTCCTGTAGTTCTGGAATAAAGCGCATTGACAAATTGATGTAGTAATGCTTGTCTGGATATCTGGTCGCCAACCTTCAGGTCAACAACAGAGTTATTGAATGCTTCAGGGTTCCCCATCCCATATAAACAACTCACAGAAGCCACAACGATAACATCTCTGCGCCCAGATAGGAGGGAAGAGGTCGTACTGAGTCTAAGTTTTTCAATTTCGTCATTGATACTCAGATCCTTCTCTATGTATAGGCCTGAACTCGGAACGTAAGCCTCCGGTTGATAGTAATCATAATAACTAACGAAGTATTCTACGGCATTCTCTGGAAAAAACTCTTTCATCTCCCCATAAAGCTGGGCAGCTAGAGTTTTATTGTGACAAAGAATGAGTGCCGGTCGTTGTGTGCGCTCAATTACATTTGCTACAGTAAAGGTTTTTCCGGAGCCGGTGACTCCGAGGAGTACTTGGTCCCGAACACCACTATTTAAGCCTTCTACCAGATCGTTTATCGCCGTAGGTTGATCACCCATTGGCGAGAACGGGGCTTGAAGTTTAAACTCCATAAGGTTACTTCAATAAGCTATTGAAACGTTTACGCAACGATGTTAGGTGAGCCACTCTTGTTTTTTGAACATGAATACTAGCTTCAGCTGCTTCTAAAAGCGGGTTGCCCTTAGAATTAGAAAAGAATAAAAGATTATTTTCTAACTGGTTCAATTCTTTTTTTGTGTGTTCCATTTGATCTCTTAACCAATTGCGCTGGTATAAGAGCCCTTCTTGGTTATCCGCTTCAACGAGTGCTTTTACTTTAGCTGTAAATAAGGTACTCTCTAGATCTTCTTTACTTAATCCTAATCCTTTTAGCTTTTCTTCCAGCATCTTGTCAAAGGCAGCGTCAAGTTTTCTATTCCCCGCACCTAATTCAGACCATTCCTCGCTAAGACCTACCGCCTCTTCTACAGAAGTGATCTCACGAGTTTTAATCTCTGTTAACTTCTCCTCCTTAACTTTGATTGCTGCAGAGAAATTTTCAGATTTAGCCTTGCGCTCACCGTTCATTTTATCAAAAAAGTCGTTACACGCTGAACGGAATAACTCCCATAATCGGTCGCCTTCCTTTTTTGGAACATACCCTGAGATTTTCCAATCCGCCTGTGCTTTTTTGAGCGCAGAAGCCGTCTCTGCAAAATTGTCATTATCCTTGAGGCTTTGAGCCAATGCTACAAGGGCTTCTTTTTTGCTGAGATTTTCACGTTGAACAGCTTTCTCTTCTTTGTAGAAAACATTTTTTAAGCGGTTAAATTCTCTTTGGGCCACTTTATAGTCCTCCCAAACAAGGTCGTTTTCTTGGCTCTTTACGAAACCTATAGTTTTAAATTCTCCACGAAGTACTTCAAGTGCTTTACTGGCTTTTTGCCATCCACTATGCTTCGAAGGCGTAGATTGGTTTAATGCAGTGATTTGGTCTACAACATTTCTCTTCGCCTGAATCTTTAGAACATTAAGCTCCTTTAAGGTTTCATTGTACGTATCCCGTTTCTCATGAATGACTGCTGTGACAGCTTTTAGTCGGTCCCAGACTTGCTCTTTTTGCTCTCTAGGTACTGGACCAATTCTTTTCCAACGACTGTGTGATTTTTGAAGTAGACGGAATAATTCAGGATTTATAGCACCTGTGGAATGTGCTTCGAGCTCCTCAATTAATGCAATTTTCTCGTTTAGATTATTCTGGTAATCTTTATCAATAAGATCATACGCTAGTCGAAGGAAATTAAAGAAACTATCAACGTGGTGGTTATAATTTGCCCAAATAGTGCGCGCGTCGGCTTTAGGGACTAAACCCGTATTATTCCATTTTTCGCGTAGTCCTTTGAAGGCATCATATTTTTCTTTTGCACTTCCATTCATCAAAGGGAGTGCCTTGATTTCTTCAACGATGTGCTCTTTTATAGTAAGATTTTTGACTAATTGTGCTTCTAGTTCGGCGTAGTAATTACGTAATCCATCTCTATATGTACCATAGATAATTCCCAGTTCCTTACGCAATGGCTGCTCAAAGTGGAAGTCAATGATGTTACCTCCTTCAGCAAGATAAACCTCTTTGACAGATGCTTGCTCTTTGTTGAGTTCATGGAGGATTGCTGATCGACCATTTTCCACAATCCCTTTGATACGAACAGGTGTAAATTCATTGATGTGCGACTTAATCACCGCAAGTGAATCTTCGATGCTTAATTGATCAAAATCAGGGATAGATAATTTTTGCTCCTTAGGCTCCTCATGGTCTTCCTCAGCTTCGATCGTTTTTACACTCTCTTTAGTGCTATCTGTGGCGACCTCTGTAGATGTTGTCTCCTCAGGTTTTACCTCTTCAATTTGAATTGCTTCAGTTTCGACATTCGCAGTATCCGTTGCGACAGATTCAGTAACATTGGACTCCATCGTTTCCGGTGTAGTCTGCTCTTCAGCTTTAGGATCCATTTCTTCCTGATTCATCATCTACATATTGTTGTAGTAAGCGGCTTGGAAATAGTCCCATGCTTTTTTCGCTTGCTCGGTTAACATTAACTCTCCCCCAAGGACTGCTGCACCTGCAATAAGTCCTTTTTTCATCAGTGGGGTGATCGTTGGTTTATAAACTAGGTCAAAGATGGCGAATTCCTTGTTTAAAATCCCAAAGGGTAGGGGTAAAAGATCCTCTGAATTACCCTCAGAACCAACGGGTGTACAATTTATCCACCACTTAGACTGCGCTGCAACATCGTCAGGTAATGATTTAAAGGTATAGTCGCCAGTAGATCTGCCCACTACTGAAAAAGAGATATCCATGTCCTGGAGTACCTTTTGGACACCTTTTGAAGCACCACCAGTCCCGAAAACCAGCGCAGACTTGGGTGGGTTTCCTAAAACCGATAAACTCTTTTGTATGCCATGATAATCTGTATTGTATCCAACCAGCTCACCATTCTCCAAAACTATCGTGTTTACGGCACCAATCATCTGTGCACTGGGATGAATGGTTTTTAATGAGTGTATAAAATCAGACTTAAATGGCATGGTTACGTTGAGCCCACTAAGTTCGTGAAGACTAAAAAAATCTATCAGGGCTTCTGCGCGGAATTCGTTACGTTCAAACAGTGTGTAAGACCCCTGAACCTCATGTAAGTCGAACAACCTTTCAAAAATTAAAGGACTTAAACTATGTGTTATCTTGTTACCAAGTAATCCCAATTTCATCATACACGTTCTCTATTGCCATAACGCTCAAGTAACAGGACCAATACTCCACCAGCACATACACATAACAATGCGACAGGCCATTCCGGGCCGGGTGATAGATTTATTGAAGTAATAACAACTACTTCCTCTTTTGCAGTTCCTTCATGCTTGGTAAAGGACTCTAGAACTTCTTTCCAAGGCCAGAGTTTGTTCAAGGATCCCAAAAGAAATCCACTAAGCACAGCTATGGTGGTGCTGTAGTAATTCGAAAAAATCCACTTCAATGCCTTTGTAAAGGATATAAGTCCCAAGATAGCTCCGATACCAACGTACATAATCGTACTTAGTTCTCTCTCTGAAACCGCCGCAAGTACGGTACTGTATGCGCCCAACAATAGTAAAATGAAACTCCCACTAATTCCAGGCAGGATCATGGCACATATCGCTAGTGCTCCGCAAAGGATTAAGTACCATGGTTCGCTTACACCATCAGATGCGGGAATAATCGTAATCACATAGGCGATGACAGCACCAAGGATGAAACTCATTACCGTAATCACATTCCACTGCTTTACAGTACGCCCAACTAACCATATACTGGCAGTCACTAGTCCAAAGAAAAAGCTCCATACCACAATAGGGAAATGCTCTAGCAAATAGGTCAATAGCGATGCCAATGTCATTATGCTTGTAAAAACTCCAGCGAACAACACCGCAAGAAAATTACCGTTTACGTATTTCCAGGCGTTTTTGAATTGTCCCTTCATCAAGAGCTTTACAGCATGAATATTGATAGCACTGATAGAGCTGATGAGCTCTTCATATATACCTGTGATAAAAGCGATGGTACCGCCACTTACACCGGGTACTACATCTGCAGCGCCCATGGCCATGCCCTTGAGAAAAAGGCGTAAATAACTTTTAAGCATTTTAGTTGGTTTGAAGAAGTTCTAGAATACTTGTAATCTCCTTATTTGATATTAGCTCAGGGAAGTATTCTTGAAACAGTACAACTGCAGACGGATCTAATTTGAGGGACTCAGCGAGAATTTGAGAAGCTTCCAAATATTCGTCTGTGGCGAATAAATACCCGGCCAAGACTAATTTTAACTGCACGTTTCCCTCAAATCTACCAACAGCGTTATGAAGTATCATAATCGCTTTATTCAATTGCTCCGTCTCAATTAAACATTCTACATAGTCGATTACATCTTCTACGCTGAAACTTTCATCAAGCCAGACTCTTTTGTAATCTTCTATGGCCTCCATATGCCTGTCGAGCGCATTGAGCACATTAGCGCGTTCCAAGAAAACGTCATCTATGTCAGGTTCAATGTCGATGGCAATATTAAATTCACGTAGCGCCTCACTTAGACTGCCCAGTTCTTGCTCTATCATGCCAATTCTAAAATGAACATAACCGGAAGGAACGTCTTCACTGATACTCAGTCTATAGGCTGTTAGAGCATCTATAAGTCTGTCTTTTCCTTCGTGTATTCGGCCTAATTCGAAATATGCCGCGTGGAAGGTGTCATCCGCAGTGGTTGCCCAATTAAAGGCTTTAATTGCTTCCGATTCATTATTTTTCCTAAGCCAGAAAGTACCTTTTTGATACCACAGTAAGGCATTGTAAGGCTCTTTTTCGATAAGTCGATTAAAAATACCAATACCCTTTTCAAAATCATGCGTGAAATCTAGGCAAAGCGCAAGTTGGTAAAGGGAAGTGTCATCAAGATCATCTTCCATATCACAAAGTCTTTCCAACGCTGCAGCTGCATAGCCATATTCGCCTTGACTCAGATGTGCGTCAACAATTTGTTGTAGAATCTCGACCGGATCATCAGCGATGTCCAGCGCATTATCTAACAATGCTAAGGCGTTTTTTTTATCTCCTTTGTGCATCATTAGAGTCGCCTTGGCAATAAGTACTTCGACATGCTGGTCCGCAAGACCTTCTAAAAGATGAAGTTTAGATTGTGCTTTTTTAAAATCTTTTAATGCGATGAACAGTTGAATTTCCTTGATTTTAAAAACTAATGAGTTCGGGTGAACTTCAAGAGCATCGGTTAAACTCACTTTCATTTTTTCGTAAGAACCTGTATCGAGGTAATAGTTCACTATAGTCTCTAGATCCTCCACATCAAAGTACGGCAAGCGACCATCTTTAAGAGATGATTCGTAGGATTTTACTAAGGTGATGACTTCTTGGTCTTCGAAACTCATATGTCGAAATTTACGGCCTTATTCATGGAAAAAGTCGAGCCAGTGAAAATAATTAGTTTCGCCTTTCAACACTGTTATTAACATATAGCAAATTCAGTTCCACAATTTTAGACTAGGTCCTCTGATGACTTTATATTCGCTAAATAAAACCAATTAGACCATGACCTTAATTAAATCTATTTCAGGAATCCGAGGAACCATTGGCGGATCTATCGGGGAGAACTTAACCCCATTAGACGCAGTGAAGTTCGCAGCAGGTTATGGAGCTTGGTTGAAATCTAGGAATGACAAGTGCACGGTGGTCATTGGTCGTGATGCTCGACCTTCGGGACAAATGATTGAAAACTTGGTTATTTCCACCCTACAAGGATTAGGTATCGATGTAATTAATACGGGCCTTAGTACTACGCCAACAGTAGAAATGTTAGTAACCCGCTATAAAGCTGAGGGTGGAATAATCCTGACTGCTTCTCACAATCCCAAACAGTGGAACGCTCTGAAGCTTTTAAATGAGAAGGGTGAATTCGTTTCAGGTTTGGATGGAGCCACTATTCTTGAATTGGCAGAGGGTGGAGCTATCCAATTTGCTGATGTGGATGACTTAGGGACTCTGACGACATGTGACGATGGTATGGATTGGCATATTGAAGAAATTTTAAAACTACCTACCGTAGACGCTGAATTGATTGCATCAAAAGGATTTAAGGTCGTCATTGACGCGGTTCACAGTTCGGGGTCAATTGCTATACCAATGCTTTTAGATAAACTAGGAGTAACGTATAATAATTTATATCCAGAACCCACAGGCCAATTCCCGCATAATCCTGAGCCACTAGAAAAGCACCTATCAGCAATCATAGAGGCGTCTAAAAACGGTAATTATGATATGGGCATAGTCGTAGATCCAGATGTGGATCGTCTAGCTTTTATCGACGAAAACGGGAAAATGTTCGGAGAAGAATATACGTTGGTTTTAGTAGCAGATTATCTATTGAGTCTCCAATCTGGTCATGTGGTCAGTAACATGAGTTCTTCGAAAGCATTAAGAGATTTAGCGGAGTCAAAAGGATCTAGTTACTCCGCATCTGCTGTAGGAGAAGTGAATGTTGTCGAAGAGATGAAAGCTACGAATAGTGTCTTAGGCGGTGAAGGTAATGGGGGAATTATTTTACCTGAGCTTCACTATGGTCGAGATGCATTAGTGGGAATAGCACTGGGGTTGACGCACCTTGCTAAAACTGGGAAAACCATGAGTGAACTGAAAGCTTCCTATCCGCAGTATTTCATGGGTAAACAAAAAATAGAGTTAACTCCGGGTTTGGATGTCGATGCTTTGTTATCGTCTATTGCTTCATTGTACGAAAATGATGAATTAAGCACCATAGACGGAGTTAAAATAACGTGGTCAGATCAATGGGTGCACATGCGGAAATCAAATACGGAACCTATCATACGGATCTATACTGAGGCCCCTAGTTCCAAAGAAGCTATGGACTTGGGTACAAGGTTTATTAAAGAACTACAAGCACTGGCTCTGTAGCTTGAGTTTATTGAATACAAGAGTTATATTTGAATAGATTTCAAAAGAGAACATACATGGGTGTTATTTTCCTAGACAATGCAGCAACGACTCCACTAGAACCTAGAGTTAGAGAGGAAATGATCAGAATGATGGACAACTTCGGTAACCCGTCAAGCACCCACCTCAGTGGTAGAGGTGCGAAAGTAGAAGTAGAGGTGGTGCGTAAAAGGATTTCTAAAATCCTTGGGGCGGAGTCTGGTGAGATTTTCTTCACTTCAGGTGGGACAGAAGCTGATAACATGGCTTTGTTCTGTAGCGTTAGAGATTTAGGGGTTGAACGAATAATAACCACGACTATTGAGCATCATGCTGTGGGGCATCCTATAGAGTTCATGGTAGAAAGAGGCGAGGTTCAGGTACAATACTTGTCCTTAAACGAGTACGGTGATATTGATCTTAGTGAGCTAGAAACATTGCTTGAAACTGGTCCGAAGACGCTCGTTTCTTTGATGTTTTCCAATAATGAAATAGGAAATTTGTACCCTGTATCTCAGATTTCGGCTTTATGTCAAAAACACGATGCCTTGTTTCATTCGGATACCGTTCAAGCGATGGGACACCTTCCTATAAATGTTAAGGACGTTCATTACGACTTCCTGACATGTAGCGCTCACAAAATTCATGGACCCAAGGGTATAGGTTTTGTGTATGTTAAAAGCGGTTTGAAAGTTAAACCGTTTATTCAAGGCGGTGGCCAGGAAAGAAACCTAAGGGCAGGAACAGAAAACACGATAGGTATTTGTGCGCTTGGAAAGGCATTTGAAATTGCCACAAGTGAAATGGCTGTGGATCAGAAAAAAGTTGAGGCACTCAAATTACGGGTGATTCAGGAAGTTCAGCGCGTAGTTCCTGGAGTCAAGTTTTTTGGCAGAAGTGCGGAATTAGATAAGAGTTTATACACTGTCTTAAGTATCGCTTTTCCTAAAACGGGTAATGACATGCTTACCTTTAGTTTCGATATGAAAGGTATTTCCGTTTCGGGTGGATCAGCCTGTACTTCTGGGTCTAATCAAGGCTCACACGTATTAAGAGGTTTAGGATCTTGGACTAATGATTACCAACCCGTTCGAGTTTCCTTTAGTAAGTTTAATACACAAGATTGTGTGACGGGTTTTATTCAAGCACTAGAAGAAATCTACGCCAAGGTTCCCGTGAAATAGCGGGTCTATCTAATGATAGTTACTGACCCCATTCGTATTTCATCCCCTCCAGTGAAACGATAAGTATAGACGTCTTGATCTGTCTTTTTTCCATAAGCAGATCCATCCCAGAATTCTTCGAAGGGATTATCACTGCGAAACACTTCGTTTCCCCAGCTGTCGAAAATAACGAATAGAGGATTTTCTAAACAGCTATTTCCTGATATTTTGAATACCTCATTATGAATATCTCCATTTGGTGTGAAGGCACTCGGTATATATACTCGACCATCAATTCTGACTATTTCAGCTAAGAAGTCAAATTTGTAATCTCTGTTACACACGGTGTCAATAATAGTGAGTGTTACATTTTCTAATCCAGATTCTGGATATCTAAAAGTTGGGATCATCCCCGTATCTGCGAAACCACTGAAATCCCATTCAAAGATCATAGTGCTGTCAATATTGTTATAGAAAACGTCAACACCACCATAACGGCAACTGTCGGTGGTAACATCAACTGTTGGCGTATTTGCGTCATTGTCAAACACGATCTCGAAAATTTCTGTAGCGAACACATCACAAAAGGAATCTCGAGCAATCACCGTTGCAGAATAAGTAGCGAAAGAAGGGTAGGTGTGGTTCACGTTACGACTTGTCGTAGTTAGCGTAGATCCATCGCCGAAGTTCCATTCAAAATAATCTGCATCGCCCAGATTTTCAGTCCATTTAACCTCTCTAAATAAGTCACAACTTACGTAGTCTTCAGTCCAATCTGTTACCGGGAAATTTGCGGTATCATGCTTAATTTCAATAAAAGTGGTGTCGTAGCTGTCGCAAATGGTGTCGATCGCAACGAGCATTACGTTATAGGTTCCGAGCGCTGGGAAGGTGGCAGTTGGATTCTCTATATTGCTTGTGTCCCCTTGATCGAAATCCCAGTAATAGGCATTTGCGTTAACACTGTTATTATTCAGTCTAAGGGTAAGCTCATAGCAGTTGGTGTCGATCAGAAAATCAAGGTCGACCTCAGCGTTTGCTTCAATACCCGTTTCGAAATCTAATTTTATAACCCCCAGGTTGCAATTACTACTGTTATTTAACATAGAGAAAGCTCCTGGTGTAGTCGGTAGGTCATCATTCCCGCCACAACCGGCACATACGGCTTGA
>CAJJCK010000247.1 GCA_905182675.1 uncultured Cryomorphaceae bacterium
ACCCATGTGATAGCGTAGGATACCGGAATATTGCGGAGCAACTTGAATAAGTGGGTCAGAAAGCCTCCATTTGTCAGGCCTATCTCCTTTGAGGGTTTGACCTCCATTATTGAAAAAGATCAGTGTAGAATCGGTCTCAATATCCACATCATGCTGGCTCATAAAAGGACCTTCAATAACCTTAACAACGGCTCCCGTAGATGGTCGAAATAGCATCATCCATGAACTGGTACGAGATGATATTAAAACATCCCCTTTCAACATATAAGGCCCATTGTGCAGCACTGGCTGAATGTCATTAATGTGAAGCGGGTCACTAGGAGAATCCGATTTAATCAATAAATGGGTAAGATCATTTTCGATAAGTACTTCCGTAATACTCTTGTGATAGAGTATGCGTCCTGTTGCATTATCGAACTGGGTAATGGTGTTATCTATATAAGGAAACTCACGCCCGTCTATAGAAAATTGAGCTCCATAGTAAATATGCTCGCCCTTGTCTTTTGAATATGTATTTGCCCAAAACGTTCCATCAACGCCAAGGTTAATAGCGTGGTGGTGAGCTATGGTATCCTGTTTCCACAGTCGTTCGCTGTTTTTATCAATTTTAATAACCCCAGTAACACCGTTGAGGGAATAGATTAAACTACTGTCGGGAAGCATTAAACTATGCATGATTCTGTTGTGTGGGTTCGCCAGACGTTCAACAGACCAGGTCTTCAATTCTTCACCAGTTTTTAGATTTAAAATGGCTATGGTTCGTTTCCAATTTGCATTGGCATAACTCATCAAAACCTTCACATCTTGGGTAAGGTTATTAATCGGTTCAAAATCTTCAGGAGAGGGTATGAAAACTAAAGGCAGTCTCTCTACAGCTGCTTTCGCAACCATTAATCTATCTGGTAGCGTAGTAAAAAAGGTTATGCTTCTACTCACATTATGAGGAATCCATGGTTTACCTTTTGTAGTCTCTCTAACGACCCATCCAAAAAGAGATAGGAAGGTCATTAATACGACCACGTTAGCCAATAGCAGTGGTATTTTACGCAAGAGTGATTTCATAGAATACGTTTAGATGTGAGCACAAATGTAGCCCTTACATTGCTAAATCTCTAGGATGATTCCAATGGTAGGAAGCAGTCTGCCAGTATCACTTGCTATCGTCTTCACCAGATATGTTCCAGTGGACGAAGGATCCAATCTAGGTAATCCTGTTACTTCGTCTCGGTCCAAGGTTAAATAGGGCATTAAAGGAATGTTGGAACTCGTGAAATTTTGTAAGTCTAAGAACCACGTTAAACTGTAGTTCTTTTTATTGTAGGTCTTGTCCAGTCTAACGTCAATAACACTGTAACTAGGGAGTCTGGCACCCATCGGGTTACTCATGTCAAATATCCCCCTTTGGAGAACATCCCAATTATTCGTTTGGGCACTTAGCATAGGGTTAAACTCAGTGTAAGGAGTACCTGTTGCCCAGCGGTACTTGGCACCAATCTGCCAACCTTTACCCCATACTTTTCCAAGTACGAGATTAATATTGTGTCTGTTGTCCCATACGGTGGGAGTCCAGTCCAGCGCTGCATCACGACGCGTTTCGCTGAATCCGAAATTATAACTCATGGTCCACCAGTAGGTTCCCTTGAGCTTCTGTTGCAGAAAAAGCTCAAGTCCATAAGCACGACCTTGCGCTATGGAAGAGCTTACCTGATCTCCTACAGCTACATAGGCTCCTATAGCTTGAGTAAAAGAAATGTTATCGTCCCATAAATAGGGCATATTATTATATCGCTTGTAATAACCTTCTAAGGAAAATCTATAGGTTTGTCCGTTTTGAAACTCTGCGCCAGCTGACGCTTGAGATACCCTACCGGGTGTACTATTTCGTGACCAATTATTGGCCGCATTTGCTAAAATTGTAATGGCAGAAGGAAGCTGTGTGTAGGTGCCTAAACTTCCTTGAGCCGCCCATTTTGGACTCATGTGATATTGCGCAGATACCCGGGGTGATAGTTGAGCTAATGGGTTAACTGATGTTAAGTTCAAGTTGTGACCATCCATGCGTAATCCAGCACTTGTTGAAAGCTTGTTGTCTAAGTAATTCTTAGTAAGACTAGTAAAAGCACCTACGCTCACAAACGCAACCTGGCTGTCGTAGTCAGCGGTATCTATGCCCTGAACGTCTAAGGCATTGTTGTAACGCACACTCCACATGTCTAGGCTACTTTGTCTTGAGACGATATTAAAGCCATACTTCCATTGCCAGGAATCGGCGACGACAAAGTGCGTGATACTTCCTCTGGTATTATTTTCTGTGGAGGTATAGTCGAGTTGTTGATCCGCTATAAGACTGGTATTTCCTATGAATTTTTCAGCGCTGTTATTGACCTGATCGCGACTGAGTATATATTCCCAGCGCCCATTGTCTTTAAAAATACGATACCGTGCCCCTAAGACTTCTGTTTGTTGATCACCCTCAGGGATATAACCTACATTGTATAACAGCGCGTCTGAACCTCTGCCGTCCTTGTATAATCTGTATTTATCCCATCCACCTAGACCAATAATGGTCAAATCTTTTTCTTTGCCAAACCTATGATGTATTCTTAACTGAGCATCTTGATATGTGGGAAGAATAGGGATATTAAACAGCCTAAAATAGTGTTGAGAGAAGCTGTTTCTGCCAGAG
>CAJJCK010000248.1 GCA_905182675.1 uncultured Cryomorphaceae bacterium
TAACCAGATCCGTCCACAAAAACTGCCCAACCAACGCCAGCGGCATTTCTATTGCTTGCTAAATAGGTCAAGCCGCTCAATGCATTCAGTTTTACCCAGAATTCCAAACTGAAGCTCGATGTTCCAAGATTCGTAGCGGTACTATTTGGAATCTCCAAATACTGTGAAAAACCATTTAATGACAACGAATTATTTAAAGGAGTCGATCTTGTTGCATTGACATCCACTACATCCGAAGGACATACTGAAAATGCATCTTGATCTACAGTAACCGTCATTACCTGACCAAAAAGAGCTGGTGATACTGCTGCGAATAAAAAGAGAAGTAATTTCTTCATGTAGATTTGCTTGTAGTTCAAAAATAACATTAATAATTTATTGTTTGCCTATGACTCCACTTCTTCATTTTCTCACCATCCCAAGCCCATAATGACGGGACCGAACGGGAGCAATGTCTAGACCATAAGCCATAGGTATTCGCACCGGTATGGTCTACTACCAAATAATCACCTTCCTGCACGGAGGGGTCTATTAGCGCGCCATGCGCCAAATAATCCCCAGCAAAACACAGAGGGCCAGCGAGATCAAATGCTGCTTTTTCACCTCGATATTCTTTACCGCTTCTGTTCCAAACACTGAGTGGAAAAGAACGAGGCGTTGTATACGCATCACGCATAAAAAAATCTGCACCTAGGTGAATGAACAACCGATTTGGCGCAAGTTTGTATTCTATGCGACTCAAGGCGAATCCTGCTTCGGCATGTACCCATTGTCCAAATTCAGTTACCAGTTTAAAAGAGCATCCCTTAAATACTTCAGTAACTAGAGATCCGTAAGCCTTCATTTTTGTTTGGTCTTTCATAGACTCAGAAGGAAGGCCTCCGCCTATATCAAGTACACTTATTTTACCTGGTAGTCGCGTATTTATCTCGTGAGCTAAATCTCTTAAAGACTCTAGCGCAATACGTTGCACCTCTAGGTCCTTCATTTGAGAGCCACTATGAATGTGCAATGCTGAAACAGGATAAGACAATGCAGCTTCTATAATTTGGGTACGCTCGGTAACTGCAACGCCAAACTTGCTCTCGTTTTTGCTGACATCAAACATTTCTGGTGCTCCAGTATGAACCTGAGGGTTTACGCGTATTCCGAGCGTGCACAAAACCTCCTGGGGAAACCGTGCCAATTCTTCGATAGAATTAACATTCACCAACATTTTAGGCTCTTGACAAACCAAGGCAATCTCTGCTCTAGTTTTGACTGGAGAGTCGAAAATTATTTTTGATCCTGGACAGCCCGCGTCTTGAGCCAAACGCACTTCTTCCAGTGAAGCTGCTTCTAAACCATAACCCCATTTCACCAACTGAGCTAAAACTTCAGGATGAGGATTAGTCTTAACCGCTATAGAGTGCTGCACATCTTTAGAAAAGCAGTTACTTAAGTGCTTCAACCTTTCTTTAAGACGAGGTAAGTGAACCAGCATGACACTGGTATCTTCCTCATTAAGTAATGGGATAATTGCTTTGACAGCACCAACTATGTCGTTCGCTGCGCTCAACCGAACATTTTTTCTGAGACTTCCTCGATGACTTCGATTAGCCTGTTGTCATTATGGAAATCAATCGCGTCTTTTTCTAAAAATTCACGAACTGCGTAAGCTCCAACCGCTAGGCGAATGAAACTTTTATTAGCATACTCCACTGGTTGCCCAAAAAACACTCTATCAATACCGTTGATAAAACCCTTATGAGTAGTGGTGATGATGGCTTCAAATAACTGCTTAAGCTCTGCATTATTTAATGCTCGACCCTTCACCCATACCTGAAAACTGATGATCGACATGTTCGTTAGTAATTGATCCGGCATTAACTTAAAATAGTTTGAAGTCTCTAATCTTGACATCACTCCAGTAGCCCATCTAGAAATGGTCTCATCTGTTTGCGAAGTAGACCAGTAACTATAAGCCTCCATTTCATCTAGTGCAATCTCCCAACGCAGTCGTAATCCTTTATTCTCTTTTAGCGGCAACTGTTCACGCATGTTTTCCATATACCATGGTATATCATAGGCACTGAATAGTTTACCGTAAGGCTTAATCACGGAAGCATCAACTCCCTTGAGCTGCTCGCTCCATTTTCGAGGAACCAGCATGGCTGCGCAAAACGGAGGGGCCTGAAAAAACTTAGATCCTGTGAGCATGATCATCACGCCTTTTTCCAGAAGGTCATGTATGAGCTTCGGATCAACGCGGAACTGGCATAAATCCACAACCCACATGGTGTTGCTCTCAGGATCAATCACATTGAGATCATCCTTTATCCCTGATTTTGAACCAAAAACTAAACTAGCTACGACGGCTGCATCAGGAGTTTTGGCTATTATATCTTTTATAGCTGTTGTGCGATCAAGAATGTTCCCTTGGTCATCACGTGCATCTAAATAATGTACTTCACTAACATTGTTAGGGTCTACAAAATCTCCTTTTACAATGTTTTCACCAAACTGGTTAAAATTGGCATAAAAACGCGTTTCACTAGCCAACTTCGACCCTGAACCCAATTCTTCGGGGCAACTGACTACATTAATCACTTTTTTTCCTGGGTTCAACATGAACTGAAACATCAACGGATAATACACTAAATCCGAGCCAGACGGCGCAAAGTAAACATCAAAAGGATCGTTGAATTCACTCCCCACCAACTGCTTGATTCGTGTGGCTTGAGTTTCTAATAAGTTGTCATAGCTCAATTCCTCGTACTTACCTAAAAAGGCCTTTGCTACACCATGAGATCGCTTGGTAAGTAAGTTTGCCGTACAGGACCCACGCTGCATTAGCGACTCATATTTAACCGGATTCAAATGGTATTTATTTCTACCTGTTGTTTCAATAATATGAACACGTTCGTCACATCCTTCTGAAAGTACTTTTGAAATTTCGGTTTTGATTATCATGTTCACTTGACCATTTTAGATGTATTTCCTTTGAGGTGTGAAAAATACTGCGTATTCCGAGGATAATCAATGATAAGCGCTCCTATTATTCCACAACTTTTGTAGTTTGGAGGTCCAATTCAAACAACGTTATGGATTTCACGAAAATGACACCCTTTTTAAAGACTTGGTTACTCCCGATGGTACTACTGTTGGGTGTTAACATGGCATTCCTCAGTCCTTCCTATTTCCAAGGGGACGTCTTAGACCAAGATGATATTAAACTAGGATGGGCAAAGAGTAAAGAAATTAGAGACCAAAGGGCCAGTACAGGAGAGGAGCCGTTGTGGACAAATGCCATGTTTAGCGGTATGCCAACGGCACAAATATCAACCAAGTACGGGGGGAATATTTTTGAAACCATATCTTCTGTGGTACGTACGATTGGTGGAAAAAACTCTTCTACCTACATCATTTTCTATTTGATGATTGGTGGATTTATTGGACTTAGAGCACTCGGAATCAACCATTGGCTAAGTGCAATTGGAGGTTTCGCCTACGGATACAGTGGTTTCTTCATTATAGGATATGCGGCGGGACACAATGCGAAAGTCAATACGGCTGCATTTATTCCGTTAATGATTATGGCACTGCTACTATTGTTGGAAAAAAAGAATTGGAAAGCTTTTATACTCATGGCCTTATTTGCAGGGCTCAGTATTCATAGAAATCACTTTCAAATCACGTATTACGCAGGGATATTCATGGCTGTAATTTGGGCTACATACCTCTTTAAATATGCCAAGGAAAGAGCGTTGCCACAATTCGCTAAGTACACAGGACTACTGGCGATTGCCGGGTTATTGAGCATTGGCCCTAACCTCGCGAACATGTGGTCTACTAAAGTGTATACGAGCGAGAGTATGCGCGGCGGCATTTCTGAATTGACTGCGAAAAATCAGAATCAAGGCGAAGGTGGACTGTCTTTTGATTACGCCATGTCATGGTCTTCAGGTATATACGAAACAGTAGCATTGGTTATACCGAACGCAGCTGGAGGAGGTGCAATGGTCAACTATGCAGATATGGGTACGCAGACTTTTGACCAACTCGTTAGTGCATTTCGCCAGCAAGGCATGCGACCTGATCAAGCGGAGGCCCAAGCATCTCAATACATGGGTGGCGCATTTATGAATTGGACCGGTGAAAGCATGGGAAACGGAGCCTA